>NZ_FRDN01000005.1:333361-489567 GCF_900143285.1 Desulfitobacterium chlororespirans DSM 11544 | reverse complement strand
CTCGACTGCTGCTTTCGCATTACCCTTCCACTTCACCTGGTATGTCCCATATTGGGTTTTCTCAAAGGTCACATCAGTGGGGTTGTTTGCACCGGGGTTTGTCGGTTGGTCCGGCTTATTCTCAGTTTCAATAGTCACCGTCTGGACCTCCACCCCGTCAATGAATAAGTCATAGTCTCCTGGTGCTGTAGTCGCTTGGAATACTGCTTTGTTCAGTGAGCCGTTAGCTTTGTATGCTGTTACTCCGCTCTGCTTTAGCTCGACTGCTGCTTTCGCATTACCCTTCCACTTCACCTGGTATGTCCCATATTGGGTTTTCTCAAAGGTCACATCAGTGGGATTCTTGGTATCGGGTGACTCCCCTTCCCCCGGAACGCTCGTTGAATTTGAAGCGGTTAACATTACGCCAGATCCAATTCCTGAAACAAATATTTCATATGATCCAGAACTAATGCTGCTTGCGAACACCGCCGCATTTAGAAATCCATTTGCTTTATAGGCAATAGCCGCCCCGTTCTGTAGCGTTACGCTCGCGAGCGAAGGTCCCTGCCAAGTCACCCTGTACGTCCCGTATTGGGTCTTTTCCCAGCTTATATTAGTTGGGATATTGGTGGTAGAAGTGAAGTTTGCCTTTAAGGTTATATTTTGTGTTACGGAAAATGTGTATGATGGATCGGTAGATAAAATAATGGTGCCATCACTATTCGTCCAGTTTAAAAAGGCATATCCTGATTTAGGAGTTGCAACTACTGTTGCCTGGGTATTGATACCGAATGTTCCCCCACCCGTTGCTGTTCCGCCTGTAGAAACCTCGACTTTGACAATGTAGCCATTCTTGACGAATTGAGCCGTAATTGTGCGGTTAGAGGTTGCCGTGAAAGTTAAGGAAGGATCTGTTGATAGAGTTGTGCCTCCTTCTACCCATTTTACGAAACTATATTCGGGATCTGGAGTTGCTGTTAAGGTGACTGTATCTCCGGGGTTATAAATTCCTCCTCCGGTTACTGTTCCATTACCGTTTTTGTTTACCGTTATTGAGTAAGAAGTAGGTATACTCCCCCCCACAGTTACCATACAAGAAGCCGTAAAGTTTCCGTCTTGCGTTGTGACCACAATGGTTGTTGTCCCATTACCAACGGCCTCAACTAATCCTGATGTCGAAACCGTTGCTACGCTGGGATTGCTGCTTGAATACGATACATTTCTGTTGCTTGCATCCGCTGGAGTTATTGTTGGAGTTAATTGTTGGGTTTCATCTATTTCTAGCTCTATTGTCGATGGAGCAAGTGCGATTCCAGTAACACCTATATAACTAGAACTAAAACTATCTCCGTATAAAGCCCAAATAGCATTAGCTCCTCCAAGAAAAACATCACCGTTTTGGAGAGTTGTGACAGCATTGATGTTAGCTGTCCCTCCAGGCCATGCCCCACTGGCTACACTCTCACCTGTTGGTGTCAGGACCTGCCAATTACCACTATCTCCTCCCAAAAATATATTGCCATTTGAAAGAGTTGTAGCAGTATTGATGTGAAGTGCCGATCCCGCATACCATACTCCATTTAATTTATTTTCGCCCGTTGGTGTCAGGATCTGCCAGTTGCCCTTATCCCCTCCAAGGAAAATATCGCCATTTTTGAGAGTTGTAGCTGCATTGATGTCATTTGTCCCTCCAGGCCATGTCCCACTGGCTACATTTTCACCGGTTGGTGTCAGGGTCTGCCAGTTGCCATTTGCCCCTCCAAGTAACACATTATTATTTTCGAGAGTTATGGCAACATTGATGGCAGATGCCCCTCCGGGCCATGTCCCACTAGCTACATTCTTACCAGTTGGTGTCAGTATCTGCCAGATTCCTTTGCCTCCTCCAATATACACATTGCCATTTTCGAGAACTGTGGCAGTATAGAGGGTAGACGTCGACCCTCCAGGCCATGTCCCACCAGCTATACTCTCACCAATTAGTGTCATGATCTGCCATTTACCACTACTTCCCACAAGTAACATATTACCATTTTCGAGAGCTGTAGCAGCATTGATGCCATATGTCCCTCCGGGCCATGTCCCACTGGCTATATTCTCACCCGTTGGTGTCAGGACCTGCCATCTGCCGCTGTTCCCTCCAATGAATACATTGCCATTTTCGAGGGTTGTGGCAGCATTGATGGTAGACATCACCCCTCCGGACCATGCACCTATTGACTCACTTGTTGTTTTTGTAATTTGGTATTTGCCGTCGACTCCACCAAAGATTATATTATCATTTTGTAGAGTTGTGATAAATTTGATCTCAACTCCTCCGAACCAAACGCCATTTGATACATTTCCACCAACAAACGTCACAATTTGCCACTTACCACCTGCCCCTCCAAGGAAAATATTACCGTTACCGAGAGTTGTGACAGCATTGATGTCATTTGTCCCTCCCGACCATGTCCCATTCGTTACATTCTCACCTGCTGGTGTCAGGATCTGCCAGTTGCCATTTTTCCCTCCAAGTAACACATTACCATTCTGGAGAGTTGTTACAGCATAAATGTGAGATGTTCCCATATTCCCATTGGTTACATTCTCACCGGTTGGTGTCAGGGTCTGCCAGTAGCCATTAGCCCCTCCAAAAAAAACATTGCCATTCTGGAGAGTTGTGACAGCATAAATGTGAGATGTCCCTCCGGGCCATGTCCCACTGGCTACATTCTCACCTGTTGGTGTAATAATCTGCCATCTGCCACAATACCCTCCAATGAATACATTGCCATTTTCGAGAGTTGTGACAGCATAGATGTGAGATGTTCCACTATTCCCATTGATTACATTTTTACCTGCTGGTGTTAGGATCTGCCAGTTGCCATTTTCTCCTCCAAGAAAAACATCGCCATTTTTGAGGGTTGTAGCTGCATTGATGTCATTTGTCCCTCCCGACCATGCCCCATTGGTTACATTTTCACCGGTTGGTGTCAGGGTCTGCCAGTTGCCATTTGCCCCTCCAAGTAACACATTACCATTCTGGAGAGTTGTTACAGCATTGATGGCAGATGCCGGCCCTCCGGACCACATATTACTCTTCATCCATGATATCGGCTCCTCGGCTGCCTTAGCTATAGGTACATTTACCAACGGAACGATTACATTAATCAATAGAAAGACTATCAAAAATAATGACAATCGACTTGCTTGGGCCTTTCTTTTCATAAATCATTCTCCTTTCAAACTTAGCTCCGTACATAAACCGTTGAGGCATCAACCTTCTTAACAATAACCTTCAGCTTACTAGGAATGAAACTCAGAATATCTGGCATTTGCATTAAATGAATAGTGGTTACCAGATTGACCTCAACCGGCTGCCCGTAGGGAACAAACTCACTCGAGGGGCTTCCATAAATTTCATAGTCACCTATTCCGTAGGTTGCAAACTTCGATTTTAAATCATTGGCAATCGTGCTGTTCATTTGCCCATGCTCAGCGACTTTTTGAATCCCATAACTTGCAATCTGCTGTGTGTGAAAAACATTTTGCCCTATAATGATGATGTTCGGCAGGATAAAGGAAAGAATGATAATCGTAACAATAAGTAGATAGCTCCATTCAATAGACTGAAAACTGCCCGTTTCATCATTTAGGAAACGCTTAATAGAACCTTTCGAGTGCCGCATTGACCTCTACCTCGTTTCCAATTGTCGCATTGCCTATCTTTATATACTCGAATGATGTTAACGCCAAAACAATAGTTCCAACAAACAATGCGAGCACCACACCGCCAATTGTAAGTGTCGATGCTTCAAAAACCTCAAAACCAGACTCATCAAAAAACCAACTTGCTATCTGACGCATAATCATGGCAGCACATTTATGACATTAATGTGCTGCCGCCCCTCCCCCTCGAATTATTGAATCCACCCTTGAGATTGATAATCACCAATGTTAGATGGACTAAAATCGGCAACCCCACCAAGAGAATCCCCCGCTGAACTCCAAAGAGAACTCATAAAGAAAACCCCAACTGCAGTGACCCCAAGGGCTAACAATACACCGCCCTGAGTTAATCCAAACTTTTCAAATACCTCGAATCCATCTTCATTTCTTAACCAGTTACCAACTTTTTTCAACATCTAATTTTCCTCCTTAAGATACCTATTTTTTAATCTTTAGGTTCTACATCAACATCACAAAGCTTGAGCCGATAATCACTGTCATATAAACAGCTATCATACCTACTGAGACGAATACCGGTATCCTTGCCTCGACCTTAAGCCTGTTTATTTTTTCATCAACAACCTGTTCGGACATTTCTGTTAAGGATTCACGTAATCGAAGGTTTAGGGTTGTTTGGTCGCTTCCAGCGTGTTTGATAGCAAGCTGCACGTTATTAACAAACCGATCCACATAAGATTTTTCCATAGTCTTGCCAAGCTCATGCAACGCCCGTGTTGTGCCTTTCGTCTCTATATCAGAGTCGAATTTGTTCAAGTAGTATGATAGTGCCTTAGCTCTGCTAGAGCTATTACTTATTGCCTTTTTTAAGGCTTCATCAGGGGTTAAGTTTCCTGACACTTGCATGAGGTATACCGTTGTAAAACGAGTGAATTCTGCTAGTAACTGCTCATCTTGCTTTTTTTGCTTCGCCTTTAGATTTGATAAAGGAGCACGGTACATATATAGTCCTGCGGCTACCCCTGCAAAAGTTATAATATGCTGTTTATCACCTCCTATTATCAGTCCAATTACCATAAAAAAAAGAGGATAAAGGACTGCGTTAGTTAGTTGCGCGATCTGTACATCCTCTGGACGCGAATCATATTCCCCCGCCTTTATCAACTGGTCCTGGATATCATCATAATGGCTCTTGCTTGTCGGCCTAATTTGTTGAAGCCGAGAATACAAAGGATACATCAATTGATGAACTATGGACTTGCTGATAATCCTGTCAGCTTTAGCCGAAAGCTTTCCTTGCTCTAAGAAATCTCTGGCGGCAAACTCAGTCTTAGGAGGGTTTATAATACGATTGAACATCCAAAAAAGAATACCCGCCAAAACAACGATCAGATACTTTAATTCCGGCATTTTTCTCCTCCTTTGTTTCCATCTCTAAAAATAAAAACAAATAAAAAGGGAACCACAGCAAAACTAAAGCAGACTAATCGGCTTTGGTTTGCACTGTAGTTCCCCTACCTATGCAGACTATGAACTTTGTTCAATATCTACATTATCAAATACTTCCTCTTGTGTCAAGATTAAAATTGTGTTAAAATAAATTTTTTGCCTGTATTTTTTTGAGCGTTGCCCATGTTGTCCAACCACTGATCCCAATGACAGCAATATTTAAGCCTTTTTGTATTATTGTCCCTTTTATCGGAACGGTATCAGGTAGCATAAACGAGAAAGAAGCGACCATAACCAGAACCAGTACAAACATCATTTTCATTTCAGATTTGCTCATCGCAATTTCTCTCTTAAGACGATTAGCCTGTTTCTGTTGCCGCCGAATCGTATCTGAAGCATCAGAAATGATCTCCCGGGCCTTTTCTTCAGTCTCTTCGGCAACCTCTAAAATGATATGAAAATACTCAAGTTGTGCAAGTCCTAATTCTTCCGGTATCCCCTCTAACGCCCGTTTAAGAGGCATTCCGGTCT
This sequence comes from Desulfitobacterium chlororespirans DSM 11544, assembly GCF_900143285.1. Taxonomy (NCBI): domain Bacteria; kingdom Bacillati; phylum Bacillota; class Clostridia; order Eubacteriales; family Desulfitobacteriaceae; genus Desulfitobacterium; species Desulfitobacterium chlororespirans. The sequence continues at coordinate 483,936 of NZ_FRDN01000005.1, read as the reverse complement.
TTTCAACTTTCTCAGTGACCTTCTCATACTTCTGTCTTAAGGGCTGCTGCATGTATGGCACAGCTTGTTTTAATGCGTCAAATATCGGTATATCGGAATCAATCTGCTGCTCCACAGCTCCAAGGGCTTGATCAGCGCGCGTCGGCAATTCGTCAAAGTACAATTCTTCTTTCTGAGAGAGTTTGTAGTAAGGATAGAACATCCCGGCGGCAATACCAGCAACAAGTGGAACCCAAGTCTTAAAATAGAATGCGGCAACTCCCCCTATAACGACTCCTACCATTAGCATAAACTCAAGATAGTTGCGTCCTACTGTCCAGCCGACCCTCTCTGCTCTCTTGTTAAAGCTGTTTTCTTTTTTAGTTACATCAACTTTCGGCGGGGCATTTTCCTGTCGAGCAACAAGTATTGCGAGTGGAGTCTTTTTGGTCCGTTTATAGATTTCATAGAACACATAAGCCAGTACTATGCCGCCTAATATGAAGAAGATCTGATAGCTCAACACGCTTTATCACCGCCAACTTGTTCAGTATCGTCTTCATCTTCATCAAGTTCAAGCTCGAATTCCCATTTTGGAGGCGTTTCTGGTTTTCTCATAAATCGTTTTACATCTATCGGATTAGCCCCTTCGTCTATACATAATTCGGCAATGTCGCGAGATATTTTGCCTGTCCGATAGTGCCGCCCACGAAACGTTCCGTCCTCATTACGTCCCTCAATAATATACTTAAACAAATAGTTAAATACTGGCTGGCCATCCTTATAATCAATTAATTCAATGATCTCTTTAGTCCGCCGCTTTTTATCGGCATATTCTTTCTGAAACACAATGATGTCAATACTTTCAGCAATCCATCGTCCAATGGCATCCGGAGGCATTTTTGAACCATGTTCTAACACCATGTTAATAAGCCTCTGAACAGCCTTTGGTGCAGAGCGTGAGTGCACAGTAGAAAATACCCTATGTCCTGTATTTGCGCCGTTCAGCATGTCATAAGCGGCCTTATCCCGTACTTCTCCATAGATCATGTAGATTGGCGTTTGACGTAATCCATTAATAGTAAGGCGGGATAAATCAAAGTTTTTACTTTCATCCATTGAGTTGAACTTGCACTCTTCTGTAATAATGTGTTTATGGGGGAATTTATGCCTTAAACGCATTTCTTCGGTATCCTCCATGACAAGGATACGCTTATCATCAGGGATAAAATCCGCATATGCCGTTAAAGCGGTTGTTTTGCCACTACCAGTTGGCCCCACAAATAAAATGTTTAAGCCAGAGCGAACTGCGAGTTGTATAAAAAGGTAGATTTCTTCGTCTATACTGCCTGATCGCAAGAGATCCTTCGGCATGAATGTATCTTTTGGGAAAAGGCGGAAGGAGATATATGGACCTCCTCCGCCTGTTGCGATAGGTTCTCTAACCATGTTCACACGGCCATCAGGGTATCGGACATTCGCCAGAGGTACACTTGTTCCAAACTGCTGGCTTCCGTTTCGTGCAATCTTTGTCGTTATTTCCATAACATGTTCTTGGGAACGAAAAGATATATCGGTCTCTTTGACTGAATCCCCGCCTTTTTTATAATACACATCAATAAGTCCCGTTATAGGGTTCAATCCATTAACCCATATTTCACTGATGCCAGGAACTTTATTTATGAGTTCATCAATAGGACCTAACCCTACGATTTCGTTAAGCATATACTCAGCTAACTGCTCATCTGAATCAAATCCTGAAATAACCCTCTTCTCTTTACGAATATAACTAAGAATGATGGGATAAAGGGTCTTGCGCATATTATGGTCAAACATAGATCCTTTAAGCTCAGTGGAATGATTCTCTGTTAAAAAATTGGCTATATCATCCCGTAGCTTTTCGATTTTTTGACGCTGCAGGTTTTCCTCATATTCGAGTTCATGGTCAGGAATAAGTTCTCGCCGTTTAGCCTCTTCTTCTTTTTGCTGTTGGTAGGCTATCTTATCAATACTGCCGGCCTTATCTTTTACCTGTATGGCTTTCTGAAATGCTTTTTGTCTTAATGCCAATACGTTGTCTTCTAAATCTATTGCCATTTTTTATCCTCTTCCTTTCATGAATAGTAATCCTGATTTTTTCTCTTTTTTCTCTTCGCCAACTAGGCCATATCGCCTAATAAAACTTCGGATTGGCTTCATGTAATCTTCTTGGTACTCCATTTTTAGATCTAATTGCAAAATACCAATGTCGTCACTGTATGGTAAGGCAAGACTGGGGGTTTTATCATAAAACTCTGAAATGTCTTGTGCACTTATAAGTTTTACTTTATTGACAATCAGCTCAAAGCTGTCGGCTGAGAGCTGGATGGCTCCAAAAGCTTGTGTAGCGATCTTAAAAAATCCTGATGTGGCAAAAGAATCATCAACAACCGCAAACCTTTCATCGGCTGCGAGTAGTGTAAGCATCGTATATAAATTATTGGGATTCGAGTTCAGATCCACGATTATGTGTTGGAAGCCAGCTCTTTTGCACTCAAAAAAAAGGCGGTCAATCGCTCTTTCATCAGGCAATTCCGGCTCTTCCTCATAACGTGCCGTAGCCTCTCTACATAAGACAAAAAGATTTGCCGGGACCTTCTTAAGCCGTTGTTTAGCCTGTTTATGCGTGTGTGGCAGATCGTCCTCCGCCATCTTAGCATTGGTAACAAAGTCCTCAATGTTTGCATCTTTCCCCAGCCTGGTAAGGTTTCTTAATAGGTTTTTTAGATTCCGTTCTGAGTGAGTTAAGGCCGTAGTTCTAGCAAGTTTGCTATATTCCCAATCAAATTCGATAAGCAACGTTTTCCGGTTGTGTTTCGCTAGCGTTACGGCTAAAGCACGGGCAAATGTACTGGCTCCGACATTCGGAATAGGTGACCATATTGCTGTTACGGTTGACCTAGAATCATCGACGTATTGGACAGGAACAAGCCCGGCTTTGATGGGCAGATCAAGATCATTGCCATTGGAATTACTGGCAGTAGGGGCGGTTGGAATATCTATATCCATAGCCTTGAGAAGCTTTTCTGATGCCGCCTTGTTATTTTTAGGAACATCCAAGGGATTTTCCTTATCCGCAAACCTAAAAAATCCTTTGTCTAAAAGCTTACGGATCAAAGGAGCATTTGTTTGATAGTCAGTGACATAGATGATGTCAAATGTATCTTTGAGAGCAAGAATTGTATGATAGATTAGTAACTCTAAACGGGCGTTAGTTTTGCCTTCAATATCATCACCTATAATAATTTTCTGGGTACTCGTTTCCCATGCTTTTTCCTCGACATCCTCTATATTCTCGATCTCTAACACTTCATCCGGCGATAGTCCTAGCTGTTCGATAATTTTGTTATTCAATCGTATATCCAATGTCGCAAATAGAACCTTTACCACCTAGTTCACCTCTCAAACTAAATTTGTTATTCCTTTTTTGGAGTTTCGGATTGGCTTTCTGTACCCGCATCAGTATCTTTATTCGCGTTTTTTGTCGATTGATCATTCTGTCCTTTATTCCTGGCCGTTTCGCTTAAAAGTTCTTGAAGTAATGCTTCGTTTTCTTTACTTAAATGACCATTCTTTTCTTTAATGGCTGTGAGCGTTGAAATAACTTCACTCTCAGCATAAAATTTCACCTTCTCATCAATAATTTGAAATAGCTCACCTTTGCTGGTTTGGAAATATTGTGGTTCAATAACCGAGTTTTCTTGGCTTTTTAAGGCTTCGAGCTGTGCGTCTGTCAATTTACCATCTTGTTTGAGCTGGGCAATTTCCTCTGGTGAAAACTGACTTAAAGCATAAATGCTGCCCTCATATTCTGATTTGTCCTTGAAATATCTTATCTGTCCAGTGGGGGCATCATAATAAACAATTTCACCGTTTGCAGTGGCAAGAATCCCGTTCTCTTCAAATAATGATTTAACTGAATAGCTCAGACTATCAATAAGAATCTGAGCAGCATTTTTTTGATACAAGTGACCTTCTTTTGTGGCTGGTTTTTCAAGCAGTGCATTTTGCAAGACATTCATTTGATCTTCAGTCAGCTTGCTACTAACCGCTGAGAGAACATCTTTAATGCTTTGGTCACTAATATCTTGATCTTTAGCAGCTTCCGTTTGGTCAGTTGCATCTGTGGAGTCTGCTGCAGACTCTTCATCCTCAATGCTATCTGCTGCTTTCACATTTTTGGGTAATGCCACAAGGTTTAGTGACCCCATAGCTTGAGCACGAATTAGGTAGCTTACCTGCTCCTCGTTGGCCTCAAAAACGAGAATTGTTGGCACTTGGTTTTTAGGCGTTGTGGCTGTTCCTTTTTTATTATCTTTATCCTCGCTTGAAGAGGCTGCATTTTTATCAATATTTACGACATCAGTACCTGTGCTGCTTCTCAGGGCTAAGATTTTCATCCGGTCGAACAAAACCCCCTCAAAAGGCTGATTAGACGGCGTTTTGGTCGTAAAGAAACGCACTTGCACGTCTTGATTAACTTCCAAGGAGTTTGCTACAGATTTTTCTAAATCAAGTTCTAGTGTAATCCCTAATTGGTTTGGCCCCAGCAGCATAGACACTTTTGTCGGAATATCATCAAGTTCTGAGACGGCCCCTTTCATGAAATATCCATTTTTAAGAATAGTAAACTGAGTGCCAACGTATTTCCCTATGATTTCGTTAGGATCTGTAATGACACCAGGAGGAATACCTTTAATTGGTATTGTTACCATTGCTATATCTGCCTCTTGTATTTGGGTGTGCTGAAACAAGTCTACTTTTGCAATGGGGACGGGTGTCGGCATTACTTCCGCTAACGTCTTCTTTTGTATACCCAGGTAAAACAAAAGTGTCACCAATATTGCTAATACTAGCGGGATGATAAACCCCGGAGCCTTTTTGCGCTTAACCACTGATTGTTTTGAAGCCATTACTTTACCTCCAAAATGGCAATTTTTTCGTTTTGTATTCCGTAATATTCTTCTACTGGGGCAAATTTACTGAGCAAGTTATATAAAAAGTATTGCCGCACGACTGTTGAGCGAATTGCAAGCATTGGGGGAACGCCTCCACGTCCTCCGGGTTGATACCCCGCTATTCCTGTTGGGTACGGAACGGAAAGTTCATTAATCTCCCTGCCGGATTGGCCATCGCCTACGGCAACCGTAATATACCCCTTGGTCCCATCGATTTCCTCAACTTTTCTTGTAACGGATTCGTCGAAAGTGGGCTGAATCGCTTCCGGATTGTATTGCACGACTGCATTATCCCTATAGATATCCAAATCCCGGAGAGAGTTCTTAACAACATTCGCCTTAATGGCAGCCTGTGCTGCGTCCCTTGTTGCTATATCTGCATCAGCAACGACCGTAGCATTAGCCATGTAATCACCTGTTAGCAAAAACAACGGGAACACAATAAATAAAAAAATTAATGACCACTTTACTGCAGCCATCTTAGAGCACCACCTTTGGTATTATGTTTAGCTATTAGAGAAGAAAATCTTATAGAAAAAATTAGAAAGAAGCTGCAGAGGTTTTTGATTTCTCCACTGTTCCAACTTTCGTTGATATCGAATCTCTGATTCGTAATACCAGTCTGTAAGATCCGTAATAAACGCTTCAAACCCTTGCCATTCCGGCGATACTCCTCCGGGAAACGGGTTTCTCGGATCGACCGTACGAACAACGAGATCATCATAAGGACTGCCCATGATAGTAATTTGCTGAGTTATGACATTCCCAAGTCTGCCGGTTACGCCCCCATGAGATGAGAATTTCAAATCAAATTGCTGGTTATCCGGGATATCAAAGCCAAAATACCAACGATTGAGTCCACCAAAAACATATCTGTTATCAATATCTGAAGGGGGCGTTTGGTGCCTGGTCCATCCGTTGGAATCAAATCTTGCATATGGAATAATCCAAGTCTGTCTTACTACCGGGACGTTGTATCCGACATAGAAATACTCTGTCCATGTTGATACGTTACCGTCTGGACTCACAAATACAAATGTTTTTTGGTACGTCTGTTCGTAGTAGTTCTCGTAAGCAACCTCGGTATCTACTAGAACCATATCATCGGTTGCCTGCGTGTTAAACGATTTATAAGCCTTCCAATCATCGGTAAGTGGACCGTCAATGTTCACACCCCTTATTCCAGTTGAGTATCGGCTACCATTCCAGGCTGATGGGTTGTTGTTTTCGTAATAAGTTGTTACTATCACAGAGGTTCCCTGTCCTGCCTTTACTACTTCTGGCTCTGGAATAGTTACGGTCATCCAAGTTCGTTCATAATAAGCTCCGCTATACTCATACCACGTCCAATGCCCGGATATATCCTCACTAATATTCGGAGGAGGCGGCGGTGGGGGCGGTGGTGGAGGAGGAATAAACTGATCCAAGCTCGCATAACGTGTTTTCATGTCTTGGATATCTTTCGAACCAAACCCAATGCTGCCAGCCTTTTGATCGATTACCGGATATATAGTCGTGGGAGTGCTTGATTTATCCCCAAATGTTTCTAAAACATCCCCGGTGTTTGCATTATAGATCTCAATCGTGGCACTAAGGCTTATGCTTTTAAAATTAGACATAAGCAGGCTTGACTCAGAAAAACCCGCATCTAAGAGATCTTGTGCAGTCACTGTATACATATCAATTATTGTTTCCCCTGGTGGAGGAGCAGTCAGGGACGGCTTAAACTGGAAGGTTGCAATAGGGTTTCCAGCTGTATCCCGGAGAGTGATATAGTAAAATGTTGTTCTATACCTGATCCCGCTTGTAGCACCTGTTGACGAGATGAAGTAGTTTATCTCGGTAAGAGATCCGTCTTCAACATAAATCTTTATTGGATCGTCTGGCATCGGGCCGGGCCAAATAACATTGGAAAATGCTATCACTTGAGAAGGGAACCATAAAAAATTAAGCACCCCTAAAAGGAGTGCAAAAATAACTATTGTTTTTTTCATCATTCTTTCCCCCAGCCGCTCAGTATAACAAAGCTGCCAAGAATCGTTCGTGGGATTCTATCTTGCGCGTTATTGGTAAAAAAAGCGACAGTACTTAGTCCAATCTCTGCGTCCCCCTGGTACCAAGTGTTTGGTTCCAGCTTAAAGGGATTATCCGAAGTGCTGTAACGAACCTTAAGCTTACCCCTTATAATAGTCTTCCCGTACAACGATGCAAAGCGGGCGGAATAGCTTGCCGTGGGAGCCGGGGTAAACTCCCACTCGTTTGTCCTTAACTTTCTCTCAATATGCGGCCCCATATTCTCGATGTAGCCATCAACGACTCGCTTAAAAGAGGCATCTTGATCATAGGTTCCTGTTGGCTTCTCTACAATATCGTTAGATTCGACCACATTTGTATATTTGTAACCAATCAGCCGGTCAATATCTGCTTGACTCAAGTTATCTGAAGGATGAATAGTCCCTTCATAAGGCGAGCCATCAGCAATAATGGGGTATGAACTTTCATTTTGCATGGCACCCAAAGCGGGTTGACCAGCTTTTGTGTACTGTAAGGACTCTCCAAAAGAAAGACCTTTTGAACTTGGCGGCGTTACCGCTGGAGTTGAGTTTTGAGGAGGCGGAGTATAAGCCTGTTGTCCTTCACTAGACCCAGAGTTTGCAGATCCGCTATCTGGTTTCTTTTCGTTTGAATTTTGGTTACTCGAAGGCTTATTAGTTGAAGGTGTTGCAGGAGTTTCAGGGCTTTGTTCCGGCGTTTTTTCTTGCCCCGAGGGGTTTTCCTTAACAACGTCATCCTTGACGCTTGTACCATTGTTTTGGGACGTATCATTATTGTTATTCAGAGGTTGGGAAGGCAGGATAATCGGCCCAGGTTTGTATTCGTCTTCCGGTTTCTTATCATTTTTTGTATCTGTTACGGGCGGTTCAGGCTGCTTAATCTCTTCTTGCTTATTTTCTTCCAATCCTTTCTCATCCTTCTCTGATGGAGATGGCTCTGGCGTTGATCCCTCTTCATTCCAGGAATAATTAAGGGTGGCAATATTATTTTTTTGTTGGTATTCCTGGTATTTTAGGATACCAAAGTTCACTGCTACCAAACCAATTACTGATGCCAACACAACAATGCCAATTAGTTTTAGTTTGTTTTGCATTAAGTATTCACTCCTTGATACTTATTCCTCACAATTACGCCGTGGAGATCACTACTTTTTAGGGTAGAAACGGCACTGCTCCCTTTCTGCGATGTGTTTCCCTTGCTCCTCCGACTTAACTGTAGGGGTATGACTTTGACCTACTGCCTGCTTATTTCCATTATTACACAAAAAAAATAGTTATTGAAGAGGCTTTTTCGGCCTAAGAGACAAGTGTGATCTTTTTGCCCCGGTAAGGAACGGCTCTTACAAATCGTTCAACCTCTTCTTGTTTCACTAAATATTCTACTTGCACATTCATCCGGGATTCTTGGGTCTTGCACCACTGCTGGGAAAAAGGCCATTCTTTGTCCAGATCGTCAAGGAATTTTGATATGGCCTCAGGTGGCCCAGCAAGACTATATTCCACGGTCACTCGGGCGATCCTCTTTTTCCCATTGCTTACTTCGTATTTGACGTCTGGGTAATTTACGGCTAATTGGCTAAAAGTCATATCCCCTCCTCCTCTCTGTCACAGCATTAAAGTACGAAAATAACAATTGCAATAACATTACTAATTGCGATAGGCAAGGCTCCAGGCATTCTTCCAATTTCTCCTCCTGCCTTAAGATTTACTAGGTATGCAAGCGGCTTAAATCCACTTTTATAAAAGGTAAAGGCGTGTCCGGCAAACAGGTAGATTATCATGTTAATGCCAAGATAGAAGACTACGAAAAGAGGATTAGCGGAATTCAGGAGAACTGCTGAGAGTAAGCTTGAAGCGATGAATAGCTTAGAGTCTCCAGGAGACCAAGTCCTCAGCTTTTCTGGCAGAATTCCGAAGAAAAATGTGCAGAGAAGATAAATTAAATTTGTCTTTATATCAATTGCCCACAGCATGAGTCCAAGAGCAATTAAAAAGGCCGGTATCGTGACGATGATTTTTATTTTGTTCCACTTTAAATCTGTGTAAATAGTGATCCCGTGTAGGAGAACTATTAAAACAAGTGCTATCTGCTCCATGGTATCAATCCCTTCAACCACCCCACTACGCCAGGCGATGCGGCATTTGTTTTACTCGGCTTTGCTTCTTGTGAAAAAATCGGGTTAGCTAACCCAAGCTTTTGTAGCACTTGGTCTATCCCGCTTCTAAAGCTCGGGCAGTTATTATAAGCAAATCCGTGTGCCTCTCTTATTTGAGCAACCTTCTCATCATAATGAACCTCGGCTACTGTTTGCGTCGAGGAACCTGTCTCACCGAATGTAGTAACAATGTTTTTTACTATCTGGCCAGCGGTCTTTTGCTCTGGAATCATATTGATAAAGAGAAGTAATTTATCTCTGTCAATTCCTAATGAAACCAAGTCTTCTTTGTAACGATAATTGTTTTGTGCAGAAACATGATTCGCTGTAGTTACAATGATAATTTTATCCGATATTTGTAGAGCTGCTTTGGTCGGTTCACTTAGATCAACACCGCTATCAATGATAATAATGTCGTATAGAGTGTTCAGAGAATTGATGATTCTTTGTACAACCTGACCATCCAAGCGGTCAAGGTCGGAAGTGCTTGCTATGGCTGGGATGTAATGAAGGCCGTTCTCTTCATTAACCGCAACAAGGCTCTTTAGTGCTTTTGTGCTAATCGAACGATTTGTTTTAATCCAGTCCGTTACTGAAATTTCTTTTGTCTGCCCTAAGGCTTGAGCTACCCCGCCATATGGAATATCTAGATCTAAAAGAATCACGCTACGCCCTGTTTTTTTTGCTGCAATAGCTAAATTCAAGGCTGTTTCGGTTTTGCCAACTCCGCCTTTCATGCTTGAAATTACTACAATCATCAAACATGGCGCATTCCTCCCCCATCCTCTATAGGAGGGGGAGGAATGCGCCCGTCCCCCCTTTCGTTTTTAAACTACTTTCTTTTGAAACCAATTCTGCACAAATAATGCTCTGCAGTCTTCTGACTTAGCATTCTGAGTGATTCGCCGATTGTCGTAGTCAAAACGGTGCAGACTTAATCGTCCTTTTGTCGTACCGCCGGTGCGATAGAACTTGCCGCGATACTCAACAACCGTGTTTTTCTTGTAGCCCAATGCGACACTGCCTCCGTAAGGTGGTCTGATACCTTCTTTCTGCGGCTCTAACCGGTGCAATTGCCGTCTTGGGTTCTCCGGCCTGCGCCATACGCTGAAGCTGGTTACGCTTTTGTCTTGGGTTCCAAGCGCGGAGATACATAAGGCTAATCCATCTACCGCCTGGGACTCGAAAACATGGGCTTTCTTTTCACCTATCTTGGTTAACCCATATTCTGCCCGCACTTGGGCGGTGTCCTCCGGATCACATAGGCTCAGCTCTGTTTTGCTCTCTAACCAGCGATAGAGCTTTGTTTTCCCTACCATGGCCCAGGTCCAGTATTGACGGCCTTTTTGTCCTTTGAGACGGTTGCCGTCGATTTTGACATCCTCCACAACAGCTTGACTGATTGGATAGATGGCCAGGAGCTGCTTTAGAAACGTTATCCGCATTTCCACCTTAGCTTTAATGCTGGGTGGCAGCCAATCTTTCCGGTTCTTTCGGTTATTAAACCGGGCCGGTCGCCGCCTAGTCTTACGGAACCGTCTGGCTCTTCTCATATTACGCCGCTGTTCCAGTTTCTTCTTGATTCTATTTTCAACCACCAGCATCCCGGATGTTTGCATTTGCTTTTCGCTGGCTACACAAAACCCATCGTATTTAGCTCCGGGGTCATATCCCAATACCAGCGGTTGTGTATGTTTACTGGTTGACGTAGTGAGTTGGATATAGAAGATTCCTATCTTGGTCCATTTCTTGACAGCTCCACCGTTTTGCAATAGCTTCCGGGCTTTGACCGGTGAGCATGGCATCAGCGGGGTGCCGTCTTGATGTATGACCGGTATTTTTGCGCTTATTTGCACGGTATTCGTGCCTCCTTTTACAGAGTTGAGTGTCCCTCGACAAAGCAAGCCAGGCTTAGATTAGGTTAAAACCTATCGTGGCATTTAGCGGTTCTGCCGAATTTCCCCAGGCTGGGACATGTACCTAGGAGGTTCTTTTAGCCCGATTCGCGTAGCCCCCTAAGAGGCTGAGTCTAGTCAACTTGTTACCCTTGCCCCCGCCGGAGCAAGCCCCTAACTTTAGTCAGGGGTTATTGACGCTTGAAATTATTACAATCATCTCATTTTCCTCCTTTTCCTTTTTTCTGTATTTAACACAGAAGTTAAGTTACTAAGTAATCCGCCTGTTTTATTTCTCAGTTTGTCCATGGGGTTTATCGGCGTGGCTGGATCGAGTCCAAATGAACGCATGATCATATTTATCCCTTGAGAAAATTTATGTTCTGGTCTTTCCTCATAAAGGATTGCACTTTTATTCCGGCACTGCCGGACCAGATCATCATAAGGGGCGTATCCGATTATAGGTACTCCTGTTTGGGGGTTATCCTCAAACACTTCGGCTATGTGCTGCTTGGATATATCTTCATGCCCCGGAACCATATTGAGGAAAAGCGACATCTTATCCGGGTTTACTCCATATAATTTGCATAGATCTTCTTTGTAGGCGTGTGTTGCGGAAATACTAACAATGTCATGGGTACAAACAAAAATAACCTCAGAGGCTATAGTTATCGCCGCCAAGGCTGACTCAGTAAAATTTGAAGTATCCACAATAATTATGTCATAGTATTTTCTTAAAGCGTCGAGCATAATTTCCGCTTGCCTTCGCTGAAACTCCAGACCATCTTTAATTTTCAATGCCATAGGAACAAAATCAATGCCATAAGCCTGAACTGTCTTGCTTCTCACAGCTTCTTCGGTAATTACTTTGCTTTGTGTAAGCCAGTCACCCAAGTGGGCATCCGGAGCAATATTCAACATACGGGCTATACCACCATAAGGGAAATCAAAATCCAACAAACATATTTTGGCACTCTGAATATGCTTACGGAAGGCCATTGCCAGGTTAATTGCAATATCTGTCTTACCTATTCCTCCTTTTGAACCACTGATAACTATAATTTTTGCGGCAAATACTCTGTATTCTGTCCGCACTTTTCGCTCCCTGCCATTCCAAGGAGGAGAAGCAAGGGACGCTGATGCTGTCGGTGTTACCCGGTCCGATTCGGTAGACGGCTCAATACCGCTAATCTTTGGTTTTTCTGCTTCATTCAGATTTCCTTTGATATCGTTAACCTCTACATTGTAGTCCGCATAACTTTTCGAAATTCTTAGCCAGTTTTGTAAATCGTCAAGATCGTATTCATCACGGAAATACATATCGTAAATTGATAGTGTCAGCAGTTTAGATATAAAGTTTTCGTCCTTCTCTAAGGGCTTTTGAAAGATAATAATAAGGCGAAGGTTGGGTAAATTCTTTCGGACAACACCAAGTGATTCGATGATTTCTCTTTTTTCCATTACACCGGCTTGCCCATCTACGATGGCCACTTCTGCGTCCGTTTGCTTTTTCTCTGAATAGTCCGCAAACTGAGAAAGCGAATAATCCCATTGCTCAACGGTATGCCCAACGCTTTCTAAAATGTATTTCAACTGTTCGACGTATTCTTGTTCATAAACAAGATGAATTTTCAAGATTGACTGCCCCCTTTCTTTTTCTAACAAAAAAAGCAGTCCATTTCAGACTGCTTTTTTCTCTATTTCTATATTTTAAGGATGCATTGCCATGTCGTTAGTCGCGATCAAGTAATCCTCATGCATTATTTTTTCATCCCGACCGGTGTCTATTGACCGCCTCACTGCTCTTTTAGCTGCGCTATTGGTTAATCCCTCAAGATAAGCGCCGGTTAAGCCTTCAGTTCTTTTAGCAATCTCCCTTAAGTCCACATCCATACCAAGAGGTTTCTTCCTCGCGAAGAATTCCAACAGGTCCAGCCGTTCCTTTCCATTAGGAGCCGTAATTTCGATTTTTACATCAAATCTTCCCGGTCGCAAAAGAGCATCGTCGAGAACATCAAGCCGGTTGGTAGCTGCTAAAACAAAGACCCCTTCGCGTTTTTCAAAACCATCCAGCTCAGTGAGTAGGAGGTTAAGGATTATATCGCTGGGTCTGTTCATATTTCTACCATCTCGCTTAGCTCCGATTGCATCAATTTCATCAAAAAAAATAATTGATGGTGTCTTACTCCGAGCCTTTTTAAAAACGTCTTTTACGGCTGCTTCGGTGGTTCCTACAAATTCTCCGACTAGAGAAGTTGCATTTACCAAGAAAAACTCTGCACCAAAATACGAAGCGGCTGCACGGGCAAGAGCCGTTTTACCTGTTCCGGGTGGACCATAAAGGATTAATCCCGAAGCTGGTTTAAGGTCATATTTCTTAATTTTATCGGGATATATCAAAGGCATTTCAATAGCGTCTCTCAATTCACTTTTAGCTTTTTCCATCCCAACAATGCTATCAAGTGCATTGAGGTCTCTTTTCTTGGTCTTAGAATCCTGGTTAATATGGCTAAAGGCGTTTGAATGTTCGTATGTATCGCCTTGTGCCTGCTTAGCCCTAGCACCTTGAACGCCACTAACTCTGTTATCCTGCTCCTCAGCTATCTTTTTCATTAGCTTGGGATTCTTTCTCTGAATGGGTATCCATGCGAACTTATATATCAAATAGGATAAAACCGTTGCAAGTAAGATTAACTGCCATAGGGGCAAGGCTAAATATTCTCGAACCTGTTGAAAGAAAAGTAGCACATAGGGAAGCAAAAACCAAGGATTAAGGGTAAGTATTTTAGCTAAGGGAGAAATAGCTATTAAAAACATAGATACATAATATAAGATAACCACAGCAATAATGACTTTAATACCAATCGTAAACACTGCAAGTCCAAGATCTAGCGTCCCGAATATAAACTCTTCAGAAGTAAAAAAATCAAAGACCTTATCAAACAACCTTTACCCCTCCTTATACCATATTTTCCCAAATAAAAAGGGTAGGCTTCGCCCACCACTTATTTGTGTTCATTTTAACCTCTATTCTGGGATTAGTCAATATTTGACTTGAAACTTTCTAAAAAATTTTTTTCGCTCAGCTGTGTTCTCCTCCTATTGCCATTAAAACCATTGACAATTATATCATATACGATATAATAAGGATGTGCAAAAGGAGGGTGCGAAGTATGTGGAATATTATCTTTTATGAAAAAGAGGACGGCACAACACCTATTCAGGAATTTTTAGATAAGCTACCCGTAAAACACCACGCTAAAGCTCTCCGTGATATTGACCTATTAGAGAAGTACGGTACTTCGCTTACCGAACCGCATGTAAAGCATATCAAAGACAAGCTTTGGGAACTTCGTATTAAGTCAGCCAGCGACATTTCCCGTATTTTTTACTTTGTACCTGTTGGCAAAAACATCGTCTTGCTTCATGGCTTTGTGAAAAAAACACAAAAAACGCCGAATAGGGAAATTGAGACGGCAAACAATTATTTAGAGGACTACCAAAGGAGGAACAAGCAATGACTTACAAGGAATATAAAAAGGCTGCCCTTGCTGAGAATCCCGAACTCCTCAGGGAGTATGAGGCCCTTGCACCCCAGTATGATATCATTGACGCCGTTATTGCTGCACGTATCGAAAAACAGATGACACAGGCTGAGCTTGCAGAGCGTGCCGACACAAAGCAAAGCAATATCAGTCGTTTTGAAAGCGGAAATTATAACCCATCTGTTGAGTTCTTACGAAAAATAGCCGGGGCACTGGACAAGCAACTTGAAATAACACTTAAGTGACGCTCAGCGGGCCGTTGAAAGGCGGCCCGCTTTAACAAGATGAAATTTTTCCTTTTCCCGCCTTGAGCATGTAACCCGTGACCTTTTTGTTTTCAGTATCGCGTCAGTTTCTAGCACCCAAAAAAGACAGCCTTATAAGCTGCCTTTATGGTTGAATATCCTAACTTAGCACTTACCGTCTTATAATATTAAAACGTTCAGGTAGATTTGGATCAGCCTGTATCATACTCAAAACTCTTCTTGCAGGGCCATCTGGTGTGTTTCTACCACGTTCCCAAGCCTCCACAGTTTTGGGAGACACACCCATAAAACTTGCAAATACTGCTTGAGTCATATCCAGACTTCTTCGAATTGTCCTTATTTCTTCAGCCTTAAAAATCGGAAGTGGAGTTACTGAAAGTTTATTCCTACGAGCGTTAATCTTGCCATCAGTGTAATCAACTGCCTCTTGCAATCCTTTTATGATTCCTTTAGCCCCATTCTCTTCCATCACATTTGCGCCGTGGGGACCCCTGACTTCAGCCATGGGGAGGAAACAGCGCTTCCCCCCTTCTGATTTTAGAGTAGTGGTTTTTAATGCCGGTATACGGCCCGGAACCACTAAAACCGGTTGAGCGTCCCTCGACAAGGCAAGTCGGGCTTAGATAGGCTAAGCCTATCGTGACATTAAGCGGTTCTGTCGAATTTCCCCAGGCTGGGACATGTACCCAGGAGGTTCTTTTAGCCAGATTCGCGTAGCCCTCTAAGGGCTGAGTCTAGTCAACGTGTTTCCCTTGCCTCCGCCAGGACAAGCCCCTGCCTTTAGGCATGGGGTATTGACTCAAGTTTTGAAACAAGAATTTTACGACTGATTCTATTATATCGGAATATTCTACCAAATACTAGGGGTTTTGAATGCCCATAAAGCCATCCCCCGCCTGTGGAGGATGAATCGGCTCTCTACTTACCTCCGATAAACGAAAATAGACCGCTTCCCCTGCAAAAGTGATGCGGTCTATCCATCTAAACTTTTAAACTTTTAAGCCGACCGCTCTTCAAGCGGCTGTTACGAGGAACTATATTGACGCATGGTTCCTCTTTTGATTTTAGTATACCACATTTCTTTTAAAAAATAGCTACTGCCAGAGTTTTTCTATTAATTCACGCCACTTCCTCCCCAGGCTTTTATAGTTATTGCAATTTGCGGCAGGTGATTTAAAAACCAAATCACACCAAAGGAAATGAACACACCGACAATACCTAATCCCAATATCTTCTTACCAAAGAAGATCCCTAACATGATCAATACAAGTGACAAACCTATAGCCCATACAAAAAGCGGAACACTTCCATTAAGAAAAAGGCTATAACTATCGTTACCAAATTTCACAGCCTTTTCCCCTAACGCCTTAAAGTCAATTGGTTCAATTTTTTGTACTCCTGCTCCATTATTCTCTACCAAGGCCGAAAATGGGCCTGATGAAGATTCTGCTTCTGCTGGCCCCTCTGACTGGCTCTGTTCTTCTATTTGTATATCAGCCAATACTGGTAAACCTGTAAGAGTTAGTGAAAGGACAAGTAAGATTGCATATGTGAATTTTTTAAGCATTTTTTTGCACCACCTTTTTGTTTTTTATCGACTGAATGCCCAGAAAGGGCTGCCTTGTACCCCTCCGTTTGTTGATGACTCTCTAAGGATCAAACTTAAGTCCCATTCTTGCTCAGATCTCACGACAGAGATCGGATCATGAACCAATACCTTTCCCGCCTCTGTTATCCCCCTTAGAACGATGAAGTGTCCTCCGTTAGTGAAACTCCCTTTACCCATGCTGGCGACTATAGGACGGCCCTCTGAAAGGGCTTGTGCTATACTTGCGCCATCCATCCGGCTAATCGGTTGGACCCTAAGCCCCCAGTTTACACCGCCTGCTGTCATTAAGGCCCAAGCAGAACCGTTTCCTTCAATGCGATAGCCATTCCTTACAGACCAATTGGCTACGATATCCGGCGTAATGGCTTGCCCTGTCAGTCCGGACACGACCATAGCGAGACTTGTTGGGCCGCAGCCGCTGGAATAAATTGTTCCGACTTTCCCGTAAGGGAGCGATCCCCAACGTTTATCTGCTTGGCTATAGTACGGTATATTGGCATTTCCAGGCGGATATTCTTGCAGATCCCCCATGTCCATCACTGTGTCATAGATCTGAAGGTATTCTTCGGGGGAGTAAGCTATAGCAAGCTGTTGAACTAATTCAAACGTATCCTCGTCTTTTATCCCCCTCTTTTCACGCAAGTAATCCTTTAATGGAATATAGTAAGTATCCGGCGGGGTGGTATCCTTTAGCACCTCGCGGGTTACTGTTGCGTCTCCTGACGTGGTTGTGTCCCATTCGTACACAGGGATGTATGTCCCCTCAAATGTTTCTGCCATGGTAAGCAGTTGGACTTTTTCTTCAGATGTACTGGTTGATACGCCTCCTTTCCCATCAACTGACACAGTTACAGTAGTGATGATTGATTCCCGCCAGTAAAAGATTGGTTTTAAGGAATCAAATACCTTTTGCGGCTGGGGCTGGACATTCTGCTTGCTGTCCCATATCGCTTCGTCATTCACTACACGATCAACGGCCATTAAGATAGTATAAGGGAATTTGTAACGCTGAACCTGCTTCTTTTGTTCATCTGTCAAGCCATTGTCCCACGAGTTCGCTATTTTTTTATACCTAGTAAGCAATTCGGCATCTACCAAGGAACCTTCTTCTGCATAATCTGTTATTGTCAGCCCTAAAAAGGATTGGGTTTTCGCTAACTGCCCAAGTTGAGAGTCTGCGAGTGCTTCTCTTGGCAGCTCAAAGAGGATGATAAATGCAGAGTAGGCCAGAAGCAGGATGATCAATACCGGCACCCATAAGGGTGCCGTAGATTTTAATATCCTTTTTACAACTGCTTTCCCGGCTCTAATTGCCCGCTTTTTAGCATATTTCCCCAGCATCTTAGGCCCTCCCTCTGGACATGGAATATCTCTCTGTATGGGCCTTTAGTTCGGATGGGGTTTTCAATCGAGTTTGGGCAAGATTTAAGTCGGACTCGTGCCTCGAATAAGCTTTTTTAAGGCCTAAGTACTGCTCCTTATGTTCAATCGTCGTTTGAAAATCATCCCCATATTTTGACCGGCTCTGTTCATATTGAGCTTTGGCAAAGTTCATGTCTGGTCTAAGTTCATTCATTTTACTTTGGGTTTCTCTAATTTTCAACTGGTTTTCCTTTACGAAGCTGGGAGCTGCAAACGGTCCTTCGTGCCCCGCCATCCTAAATGCAGTATTTACTTTGTCTTGCATGCCAACGACCGTTTGTGCAAGACCATTGCCTTCTTCTAATGATTGATTCTTTATACGCTGAGTAGCATCAGCAAGTCCTGCTCTAACTCCATGGTTCTCCGATATACTTTGTGCGACCGTTTGAACACCAGAACCGGTAGCGTTTACTAATGAGCCTCCTGCCTTGGACAGCTTGGCTCCTGCGCCATAGCCGATCATCATCCCTGCTGCAGGATTAGTGCCGGTCATAGTTGCGTAAGTCCCACCTGCCGCTATCGTAGTTCCTTTAACAGCTCCTCCGGCCAAGGCCCTGATTACCCTATTTCCTGCGATTGCACTACCTGTATTGAACGCTCCTTGGGCAAACTTCCCAACACCTGACGTTGCTCCCATCAGCTTACCGCCGCCGTGAGACATACTTTCATCACTTGTTCCAGTATCATGCCCACCACTGCCTCCATCAGTGTATCTGCTTGCGCC
The DNA here is from genome assembly GCF_900143285.1 of Desulfitobacterium chlororespirans DSM 11544. Lineage (NCBI taxonomy): Bacteria > Bacillati > Bacillota > Clostridia > Eubacteriales > Desulfitobacteriaceae > Desulfitobacterium > Desulfitobacterium chlororespirans. Next base: position 465,289 of record NZ_FRDN01000005.1, on the reverse strand, counting down.
TGAACGGCGGGCTAACATCATAAAGCCCAAGCTGCCCAGTGAGGATGCTCCTGTTGCACCAGCCATAGCACTGATAGCTCCACCGCGAAATCCACCTTGCAGCCCTAATAGTTCTCGAATTAGATTCGTGATCGTTGGCAGACCGGCCAAATAGGCCAGCATAAGCCAAAAGGCTACCGATTCCCCCATGCCAGGTGCTTGTAAAGCCATAAAAAACACGCCCAAAGCCAAGGCGTGGGCAAGGGGCAATAGTGCATTAGCAACAAATTCTTTCATCCAAACCTGCAAAGCATGGCGATAGGGCGGGAAAACCGAAAGTGTAGTAACAACGGGAAACAGGAGGATTAATCCCCCCATTATGATGAGCCTCATAACATACTGATAATTTAATGCCAAAACCATCAATGCTGCCAGAAGCAACAGTATACCCAGTGGTAATGACCCAAACTGCATGGCAGCGTTAAATCCTGCCTGCCCATCCCCCCATATCATGTTCATAAAAAAGTTGGGGGTTACTCCGTACTTCAACATATTAGCCCAAATGAGCTTTATGAAAAAATGGATGACTGAGATAATCGCTGACCAAATATACGCCCCAAACCGTAAGGAAAGTAGCGCAACGATGAAGGCTTGTGCGTACTCCTTTATCTTTCCTCTACCTTCGACTGTTCCTGAAGTCAGCATAAATATTATAGCTAGCACGACTAGGGCGATAACAAGAGGTATTGGCAGGAGCTTTGTGAATCCGTCATAGAGAAAGGCGATAGCCTTGAAATAATAACCGGGAAACACCCCTAAAACAACTTGACTGGCCTGTGTCGGGTCACTAATTATTGAACCGTATAGACCATTAGCCAAAAATGAATCGCTTTTGTCTGCACGTGCGTCATACCCAAAAATCAGTATCATGGGATCGTCTAACTTGAAGATATGCATTAACCAATTCGTTGCGTTTGTTATGATTTTTGCAATAAACCTTTCTCCATAGCTTGGTGGATTCTCCTCGTTGAGATCCCGAATATCATTGTTGTTCAACAAGGCGTTGTGTGAGGGTAAAGGTTGCGGTTCACTAGGTACCGATGGGACAGTTTGCTGTTCATCAGGTTCGCCAGAGCCATCAGAGGATATAGGCTGTTGATTACCGGGCACTGAATGAACCGGTCCGGGGATATCAGGAAATGGATTGGGTTGCTCTTCATCAAGATAACCAGGAAGAGGCAACGATGATACCTCAAGCTCGTTGCCACCTCCCAGAGCAAATGCAGCTGAGCTGAGAGCTAAAATAAGCATTGCCGATAATAAAACAACGGTAATTCCTTTGCGTTTGCGTTTGCGTTTGCGTTTTTTGGCTAAGGCTTTTGCTAAAAATTGAGGCATTCTCTACACCTCCTCTTGGCCTACGTCCAGCGGCACCATTTGTAGCGACTCTTGGCCCAGCTTGGCTTTTAACATCTCTTTGCGTTGCCAGAAGGCCGGATCGTTGGGGTTGGTCGTAAACATGACGTGTTCAAGATCTGATGCCTGAATATAGACAATGTCCGATTCATCTTCAATCCGCATGATTACCTCCCCCTTTTTGGCTCGTAGGAGAAATCCGGCCTCTCCTTCCGATAGCCGAAGTTCATCTGAGATAACCTGGATATCAATATCTTCTTGCTTACCAATAATCTTAATCGGTGAATTCTTAATTGCCGCTATTCCGGCGTTGGACCGTCTCAAGACTTCTAAGCCTTGCGTAACAGCGCACATTCCGGTATTTGTTGCTCTAAACTCTCGATAGGCAGCCTCAGCAAAGGGGCCGCCTACGTCTGGATCATCAAGAATGTTCTGTGCCTCCTCAATCACAATGATCTTTTCCTGACTGACATCCGCTTTAGCAAAATTCTCATTAAGCCACATAGCGATTGCAGTTAAACCGATAGGTCTCATAATGTCCTTGTCCAGCCGGTTGACTGCGAAACCATACCCAGGGAAGCCTTTAAGCTCAACTGTACTTTGGCCGTCAAAAATGGAGTAAGAAGGGCTGGTTCCGTGATGAGTAAAAGGTTTCAGCAGTTCGGCAGCCTGTCGTACCTCCTCTAAGTCGCTTTGTTCCATGTGTTTGTATAATCCCCCCAGTTCTGGCATAGCCCTTTTCCGCGTTGTAGAAATGTTGGAGCTGCTGATAGCTGCTTGATATAGACTTTTCGGATCTTTGGTAATCCCTGCATCCGCATATTGCTTACGGATAGCCTCCCCGATATATACTTTTACCCGGCCTGTCAATGCCTTACGGTCATACGTCGCAATCATTTTAAACACAAGAGCTTGTACATTATTGGACGCACTTTCAATGTCGATATAACGTGTACCATCCACATCAGTGCTTATCTCTACGTCATAGGGATTGATTCTGTTTGGTGATTTTTCGCTGAATTCGATATAAGGCAAACCGCAGAGCATGAACCATTCCTTATGCTCACCCTTCCAGTCCACTACAGCAATGTGTCGGCCAATGTGCATACTACGGTGCATAATCACTTGGGTTGTATAGGTTTTTCCGGCTCCGCTTCGACCCAGAATAATCATATGCTGGCAAGGTAGTGCTGGATGCCATTGGTCGAAATAGACCGGTCGGCCCAGGCCATCTATGCCCAGGATTACCCCTGTTTTATGCGTAATGCCCCCTTGGGCGAAAGGAAAAAGATCCGCCAAGTTTGATGATTCCAGAGTAACGAAATGCTCCTTATATATCTGCTGTGGTGGTGATATCGGAATAATGGTTTGTAGAGCCTCTAACTGTTTTCCATCAGCTGGACGAAGATAGATGGATTTACCTGCAAACCGCTTAATCAAGGCATTACAATACATTTTAAAGCTTTTAAGATCGGTCCCGCTAGCGATAACCTGAATAGATGTTTTAAATGAGCGTTCAATCTCCCTCCTCAGTTTCTTTTGTCGGATTTTAATATCATTGACTTCATCTCTCATAGTGTCTACTTTAGATGGATCACCTTCTAACGCCATATCTGAGAGCAGCCCTTTTAACCGGCGACCAAGTTCCTGCAACTCTATATCATTTGAAGATGGTCGCACATGGATTGCGATATCTATATCCCCGTCACCGAAATTACCCCTTGCCAGGTCATCCAGCATCCCGGCCCATGTGTTACCACTCATAATCTCAGCGAAAAATGAGCGATAGTATCTCTTGAATGTTGATGTCCCTCCAATCTCGACCATGTATTCACCAACTACTACCCCATCCGAAATATCCGCAGGCAGGAGTTCTTTTACCACTGAAGGGGCAACAAAGTCGATGGGTTCGGGTTTACCATCCCATAACCCCGGTTGTTTTTTGTTGTTTATCGTGCGTTTTTCTTTTTCCGCTGGTTCTTGTGGTGTTTTGGTTTCAGACCGTTCTTTTACCTTAAATGGCATTATCAAAATCCTCCTGTAAATCTTCCGCAAGTGCTCTTGCTGTCTTGCTTTCATAAAAAGTCGTGAACGCCTGGGCTTCACTGGCTTCTTCAGGACTGGAAAAACTGGCATTGTCTTTCATCAGGATTTTATGAGTCAACCCGTAAACTTGGCCACGCTTTAACATCCAACATGAAATCCCCATCTGTTCGGCATAACTTCTTGTTATGTTGATCGCCTCGCTTAGAATCATTCGTGACAAGTTTTTTCGTTCTTCGCTAGACATAGGTTTTTTACCGGAAATTTTATTAATTAATCCATCAAGAGTGGCATTTCCTGTGGCAACTCCGGAGTCAATGGAATCAGATTCCGGGTCGTATTGAAAAACTATATAGCCATGATAGTCCCTGGAATTCTTATCCTCATCCATGCCTTTTATAAAATCTACCACTCCCTGCCCGCTTGCTTGAAGCTCCGGTGTGAGGCGGCCCTTTTCAATCTTCTCTTGATACATTTGGGCATACTCACGGACATCCACAAATTGAGACAACTGAACAAATGAATAGGGCAAACCAATCTCATTAAGATAGCCACGAAACGATATCCATCGTTGCGCCATCTCAGACTCCGACGTGGTTCTCATATTGGCCTGAGTTACGTATAAGCAAGCTCTAAAGATCCCTCCAACCTCAATGATTCCATTTGAGGACACAATAGTGTCTTTGCTCTGACTAAAAAGGGCTTGTGTCGTGATCGGTTCTTTGTTCCTCCCCGTTTTGCCGCCCGTAGACTTATTTTTTGCCTTTGATAGTGCCATGAGAATTAAAAAGACTGCTCCAAGGGTTGCTATTAACATATATACATTAGATATGTCGATCTCCTCCCTTCACCGTGTTAACTTTGCGATAATAAAACACCCTCTGTCTGACTCTGATTTGAATCCATCTGATTGCATATTGCACAAGGGTTTTCCCGGTCGCTGGATGTTTCGCTCGTGCGAAAAAGGCTGCTAAGAGCGTAGGTATAAAATAATGCACATATCCCCATGGAAAAGTTAAAAAACCTATCGGTGGAATATACTCGGTCATTTGATAACTTATTGTCACCCCGGCAGCTATCCATATGGACTCATCCAATGAAAAAGAAAAAGGGCCTAAGGAGAAAAATTTCTCTTTCAGGCCCGATTGATAGGGTAATTCGTGAGTTTCTCTATACATCTAGTCTCCCTGCTTTCCCGGTTCTAAATTGTTATACCAAGCCAATTAAATAAAGTCCCAACAATTTTTTCCGCCATAAAGGCTATGACTATAGCAAGCACCAATGCCCCTACACGCCCTTTCATATCGGCGATGGTCTTGACGTTGGGACTAATCAATAGTCCATAACCAACAAAGATAAACATGATGACGGCGACAACTACAGCTATTATTCTTAACGAAGTAACGACATTATCCCCGGCTTTTGTTACATTTTCTGTCACCGCATCAACAGCACCGGCCCCCTGTGCAGATTTAACATCTGTTAGAATATCCGCAACCATTATCTGACCTGAAACTGGAATTGATTGCTGAGGGACAGCTAGAACCGATAGTGGCATCAGCATCAAGATGGTAAGGACAAGCATACCTAACGCATTGATTTTTCTAAGTGTAAAAAACATAATATTTTCCTCCTCGTTGTGTAAAGTTCTATTGGGTTTTTTAATGATTAATGGATTGGAGATTCTCTTCGAGTGTTTGATCGTTTGTTTTATTGGTTCACATCTCCCCTTTCATACCTAACGACCACTTCAAGCGTCTGTTTTCCGAATTGAAGGGCATCTTCTCGGTTTTCCATAAACAGATCCAGCCTGTTTCCCTTAATGGCTCCGCCTCTATCTGTTACTGTGAGTGTTTTTCCCAGCTCCGGTACATATATCTGTGCCCCAAAAGGTATCTCAGGCGGTGCCGCGATTGTCCTCCCTTCAACGGTCTTTTCGCCGCTCGCTGTTATCCCGAGCCCATCCATGCCGGGATCATGGTTTGTATACGCTGTGATGACCATAACCCGCCGTTCAATTTTGGGGATGTCCCCCCTACTGATTTCGTTTTTTGTATCCGGCTGATGGTAATCTGTGTTTGAGCCTTGTGCTTCAGAAATCATTGCAACAACGATTGAGTCTGACCGGACCTGTTTTGCCGATATATTCGTGGTCATAACCGTTGTAGATGAAAGCAGTAGGACCAAGCACGCTATGGCAGCTATATTGCGATTCAGTTATGACCACCACTTTTCGTGGCTTTTTTCCTGGCAAGACCTACAAGATTTACCCACCTACACAGGTCAAAGACCGGATAGTGACAGGTGTTTTTAGATTTGCAGTTATCGCAAATACACTTTTGCGCCCTACAGACACGGCAATAACACATTCTTCGATCCTTCCTTTCTTTTTGTAATTCTTTAGAAGTTTGTTATAAGTAGTTCGCTTATTTTCCCTCGTCCTGTAGCACTTGAGTTAATCATTCGGGTTGCAGAAATTCTATTAATATTAAACTTGGCGTACAGCTCATCAAAAAAATTATCCTCAGCATTAACATTTTTGGGATCAGAATTACTTACCACGGTTTTTGTTCCTTTACCCACAAGGATACTCACAAACTTAGCCAGCTCTATCTGCTTTTCATCAGGGAAGCCTTCTTCAGTATACGAGTTGAAGTTTGCCGTTTTATTTAAAGGGCGAAAAGGCGGGTCAAAGTACACGAAGGTATTTCCATCAATAAATTGCTCGGACTGCTTATAATCACCACACACTATTGTCACCCTTTTCAGCAATGCACTTGCTTCTCTCAGATTTTCCTCATCACATATTGCAGGATTCTTATACGAACCCATAGGGACATTAAATTCGCCCCTGCGATTAACCCGATATAGGCCATTAAAACAGGTCTTGTTAAGAAATATAAACAGTGCCGCTTTCTCGATATTTGTATGCGTATCACTCTTTACCTTTAGCGCATTAAAGGTTTCTCTTTTTTGATAGAAGTATTTCTTTTGCTCCACTGTACCCCCTGGTGTACTCATGAATTCACCTTTTAAAACCTTGAGACTATCTATTAATTCTTCACAGTTATCACGAGCGACCTTATATGTATTGATCAACTCTGGGTTCATATCGCTAATATATGCCTCTTTAATCCCATCATAGTTGGACAGAATATCGAAGAGTACCGCACCACCCCCTACAAAAGGTTCGGCATATTTTGTAATGCTTTTACCTAATTCCATCGGGTAAGACTTCCTTATTTCTGACAATAATTGGCCTTTTCCACCTGCCCATTTTACAAATGGTTTTGCACCCATACTGCTCTCCCCTTTGTTTTCCTTAATATAAAATATAACGCTCGTTCAGTTACCGAACATCCGAAACGCCGCTCCTAAAAAGGCCATGACACCGATTACTCCATCAAAAATACTACCCGTTTCAATACTAATAGGCGGTTTAATCCTTTTTTCTACAAATGGATATAAAGGTGGTATTCCTCCAGCAACAAAGTCCGCTAAAAGGTGCGACGTATAGCCGATAAGAAATGGCATAACGATAGGGATACCAATGTATTGCTGGTATCCCCCCGTGTTCTCGACAGCAGAAACCATAAGACCCGCAATGGCCACTCCTATTAACGAGTGTGTCACTCCCCTGTGCCTTATAAAGGCCATAATAAGTAAGCTAATTCCTATCAAAATAAGAATTGTGCTCAGTTCTACACTTCCGATTACGCCCTTAGTTTTTCCGCTAAGATAGATTGCCATAGCTCCTCCAAGCATGGCCATGATACGGTTTTTCCCAAATGGACCAGCTATTTGGGTTATTTTGCTACCCGGCTGGTCAATATCGGGAGCAAGGCTCCCTGCAACTACTGCGGTTAGCGAAACTACAAAAGGGAATAGGCTGTTAAATCCCGGCCAATGTAGGACTGTCCCGGATGCCCCAGAAGTCGGTACAAAGGTCGCTGCGAGTAAACCGATGGCAATATGCGTTTTTCCCATCATATGCTTATCCAGTTGGCCGGAACCGCTATCCCGACATATCTTCCGGAATCATTTAATTCATACTGGAACTCGACTCGGTTTGTTTTCACGAAATGAGTGCAGGCAATATCTGTGATCGTGTAAGAATCTCCGCTTTTTTCGTCGCGGATCTTATCTCCGATTTCAAAGGGGCAATGAGCCTTAAATGTCGCATACTGCATATTATTTCTCCTTTCCATCTTCAGAAAATCCTAAAATAAGGAAAAAACACTATTCTTAAACCTCCTCCTTTGGTGCATTTTCACCGGAGTTAACTAAGATAAAAGTCCTCGTATTTCCCGGGCTTAGGCTTGCCATCACCCTGTTTGTCCCCGACCATACCATATACTTTCAGGTGTTGTTTTTGCTTAATGTGTCTGTTTTGACGCCATGCTTCCCGTGCCTGTTTGCGCTCGTTGCGGTATTTTGCGAGGTGAACTGCTATTTTTTCCGGTGTATTGGCCCCGGCCCGAGCTAGATTTTCGATCACGTTATCGATATAGGTTATCGATCTTGCATTATTGCTGGCAGCATAATCAATCACGGCAATCATGAAATCCTTGCCATGCTCTTTGCAATACGTCATCAGCTTATCCAGTGAGACTGGGTTAAGCTGCCCGATGTTATCCTCGTAGAGTTTTACGATCTCGTTATCATCTTGATCTTGAACCTCCTCCGCCCCAGCCGATATTGTGGGATGGAGATTGGCGGCTGGAGGGGAGATACCAGGAGTGATTTTGTCTGACAAAAATTGGCTGTCCCCCGCAAGGGTACTACTACTACTAATCTCAGTATTACTATACTCAGTATTAATAGGGTAAAAATTTTTTACCTCAATTGAGGTTAACTTTTTTAACCTCAGAGTACTTTCTGAGGTTAATTTTTTTGACTTCAGACCCTCTGTTTCTGAAGTCAATTTTTTTGACCTTAGGGCTTCTGTTTCTGAAGTTAATTTTTCTGACTTCAGCTTTTCATTTTCTGAAGTTAATTTTCTTGACTTCAGCTTTTTCTTTTTATCCGATGCATGCAAAATTGCCTCCGTTTCCTCGATCTCTTTAATTGCTTCCTCTTTCGTCATGTATCTCACCTTGCAAACATATATTCTGTTTGCTCTGCGATTCCCCATCCTCCGTTCATAGATTAAACCTACTAAACTTAGTTTCTTAAATGAGGCGACCACAGTAGGCTTAGATATCCCAAGCCTATCCATTACCTCTTCTCTAGAAAAAACAAGGAAGATATATCCATTTTCGTCAACAAAGGTCGGATCTCCGTCAGCGGTTGTTTTTTGGGAGAGAAACATCCTGTCTTTTAAAAAAGAATACAGCTCCCTGTCTGTGGGGGTCAGATACCGCCTATAAAATTCGCACTCATAAAATTGACGTGGTAGCTGCAGAAACTGTTCCTTCAGTTCTTCCTCTTTACGGTAAAATTCAAGGGATCGTTTGCTTAGCTCATCAAAAAAACCGGTATGTTTCATTCTTCCTCAGCCCCTATCCCCTTTCTATCACGGGGTTTGATGTTATTTGATGGTAAAGGTCTGCATCTGGTCCCTCTCCGTACATTTCTCCACATCTCTTTGAATTTGGAACCAAGAATACACAATCGCAACCAGATACAGCACATTGATATCTATTAGTGTCTTCGTCATATGACTCTGCGCAACTACAACCCATCATATCTTTACACCTCCAATTCTTTTGAGAGTTTTTTGAAACAGTGGATCACTAAAAAAGGCTTCCCACAACACCTTTATGCTGCTTTTCCTGCTCTTCTCCAACGCATTTCCGTATTCTTTCCGATAGATAGGTCCGGCGAAGATTCGGAGTATCGTTCTTAATCGCCATTGCCACAGCTTTCTTTTGTCCGACCAAAATCATCATTTCTTCTGCTCTTGTCATGGACGTAAGCAAATTGTTTCTGGTTAACATGATAAAATGATTCGTCAAAATCGGTGAAATAACAACTTTTGCCTGTCCTCCTTGAGATTTGTGAATTGTGATGCTATACCCGGTAGTAAAGTCAAACTCTGTTATGTCTTCCCTTGTCAAAAAAACTTCTTCTCCCCATAAGTCACAAAGCAGTCCTTCCTCCTTGCTCTCTGGATCATCTGGATTGGAACAGATTGCTTTGATTGTTCCCATGGTTCCGTTATATAAATTCTTGGCTACCGAGTTTCGCTGGTTTTGAATGATCACATCCCCAACACGGAAAAGTTTACTACCTATCGCTAGTTCTTTTTTTCTCCTATCTGCCGGGTTCACGAGTGCTCTTGTTGCATCGTTCAAGGCTTCCACCCCTGCCGTTCCTTTCTTTATCGGAGACAGCACGAGTATATCTTCAGGGCGATATCCTTTCTCCAGCAATCTTTTCACACAGGCTAAAATCATTTGCTGCGTTGAAGCAGCATCCGGTCGTTCAATAAATATAAAATCTTTTCGGCTGGAGTCAAGATCTATCATCCGGCCTTCTTTGACTCGATAGGCATTTTCCGTTATTTGACTATTTTTAGCCTGCCGATACACCTCATCAAGATGGACTCGATGAACGCACTGACTGTTTATCATGTCACGTAAAACAGCTCCAGGACCAACGGAAGGGAGTTGATCGGGATCGCCGACTACGAGCACTTTTCCCCCTTTTGGTATAGCACGAAGGGTACTGCTGGCTAATTCAATGTCTGCCATAGACCATTCGTCCACGATTAAGTCCTCTTCAAGAGGATTTAGTTCGTCTTTTAGTGCTTTGTCAGGCGTTATTTCATTCTCAGCTGTGGTCTTAATTCCCCAGTTTAATACACGATGAACTGTTTTCGCTCCAAATCCAGAGGTTTTGTGCAAATTCTGGCTGGCCCGCCCAGTAGGAGCGCAAAGAATAAGTTCTTTATCGTTGGGAAACACTTGCCTATAAATATGGGCTATCGCTTTGATAACAGCCGTTTTTCCCGTTCCGGGACCACCAGTAAGGATCATTATATTCTTAGAGAAAAAGGTATAGATTGCTTCTTGTTGTTTTGCGTTTAGGATAATGCGGTTTTGAGTTTGATACTTTACTATTTCGTGGGCGATTCGTGCTTTGCTTATATTTACAGCAGAGCTTGTAACCATTTCCGCTATTTTCCTAGCCGCTGTACACTCATGATGATAAAGAGCCTTTAGATAAATCCTGTTGAAATCAATAACTATCTTTGAAGCCTTAGAAAGAAAATAAAGAGCGCTCTCAACATCTTCTTTACCAAGGGTTTTTACTAACGAGCGTTTGTTCAATAGGTTGAGAACATCCGTGATTAAATCGCCTTTTTCCGTGTAGCAATGCCCTTCATATTGCCGCAGAACATAGAGTATTGCAGCTTGGCACCGAAATGATGAGTCCTCACTTATTTCCATTTTCTTAGCGATACTGTCTGCTGCATCAAAGCCAACCATACTAAGGTTTGTTAACTCATAGGGATTCGCTTGGATTACAGGAACTGCATTTCCCTTGTAGAGATGATGTAGCTTTATCGCCATCTTTACCGTGACTCCGTATTGCCCCAGGTTTTTGATTATGTTTTGCACATTGAAATTCTCAGAAAGGCTTTCCACGATTCTTGTGGCGTTTTTCTTACCTACGCCCTTAATTGGAAAAAGGCATGCTGCGCCATCTCTCATGATGACTTCAATCGCGTTGTCACCGAGAGTTTCTACGATCAAATTTGCAGTTTTTGGTCCACAGCCTTTAATAATACTTGAACTAAGGAGCGTTATAGCTTGTGCTTTTGTTGTTGGTACGGGCTTTTCCCAGCCGGACAACTCGATTTGTAACCCGTGTTTTTTATCATTCACCCAATGGCCTTCGATGAGCAATTCGTCTTTTTCATGTACTCCGCACATTTTCCCTTTGATTGTTATCTCAATGTCACTTGGCCCGGCAAGAATAGCAATCATAAAATCTGTATCCGGTTTAACTGGCCGGGGAAAAAGTATCTTTTTGATGGTTCCTTTTAATCGAACAGTTTCAGTTTTTTGCGGGCTGCTTAGTACCGCCATGTTTCCACCACCCTTAACAAACCATTTTTAACACCGGCAGCTACAGTTTGAACGATGGTTGGTTTTTTAGCTGATGGACTTTCCGTGTCGGGCGGACTCTCCCGCCGATCTTCAAATAATATTTGGTATAGGCTGAGTGGCATTTTAGTAACCGTCCTGATTGTCCGCACAATAGAGTCAATGGTTTTATTAGCAAGGACATCTTGTGAGACATAAACTGTTTGCTTTTGTCGCTGTTCTTGTGTTTCGTCTTCTTTAACATCGACCTCAAGAGATTCCATCAGCGTGAACTCTCGGAACTCCTTGCCTTTTCCCTTATTTCGGTTTAATTCGGAGTTTTCGTAAACCTCTTCCTTAACCTCTGTGATTTTAACCTCTGGCTCAATATCCTCTATCACGTTAAAGAATGTATCCCAGTCTTTAGGATTAATATAAGCATCTAAAATATTAACCACTAAAGGGATACGCTTGATTAACTGCCATACCTTGTTGGGCATCCGAAGTGCATTAGAATCCTCTACCGTCACAAATATGTATCCCGCCACCTTTGCTTTCCATCGGTGATAAGACTTACCGGTTTGGGATATAGTCTGCTCAAAGGTTTCTAATGCGTGGATTGCCACTATCCCGGGATTTCCCATAGTTTTCATAAGATATATTAGTCCTTCTTTTACTTTCAGCTCACAACCTGATCGGACCTGAATGGCATACGTGTACCCCATCTTTTTTCCTCCTTATAAACCGCTATAAAGAATAAAGAAAGTTCTGTTGAGTGCTAACGAAACCTATTCGTGAGCACAGAATTACCTATTTAGCTTGGGCAAGCTTACTGAAACATTTCGGACATGCGTATCCCAATCGTTTTGCACTTTCACCACGCTTTTTCCGGTAAAGCAAGGCGATCATTTCTTTTTTAGGATTCTCTACTCCACAGAACTTGCAGGTTTCCCACAACTTTTTCTTTAGTTTCAGGCTGGGTTCTTTGCGGAGCAGACCGACAGGAAACTCCTGGAGGAATTCTTCCCCCATCAACTCCCGGAGAGATTCTTTCATGAATACCGGGGTCCCGACTTCCCGGCAATGATTGACGATGTCCCTTATCCACGCTTTTTCCGGGACGACCTTGCCTTCTCGCCTTCCCGTCTCTGCCCCAACAATTACCCAGGGCGAACTAAACTTGAAAGATAGGTCTCCCGATACAGTGAAGCTAATCGGCTCCAAAAGCGGCTCTATCGAGAGGAACGTGTTTATTCCAACTGGCGTGTAGACATCGTCCCCCTCATGCGTGAGCGTAGTCCCGTACCAGAAGTTATCTGCGCTCGGCAACTTCCTGGCCCGTGCAAGCGCGGAGTACCGTTTTGGATTCTTAGTTAGGAAAAGGTAATTATGCTGTGGAAACCTCTCGCAGGCGGTGAAAACCAACTGAATCCACTCATCCGGCACCCAGTATCCGAATAGGTCTGTCATGCTTCCTACAAAGATGTTGGCTCCGTTTTTGACCTTCCCCGGCCAATCAAAACGGTACTCATGCAGCGTAGGCGCGAATCCAAAAGGATAGCTGATAGAACGCTCGTTGCGCGTTATGAATGGCTCATGTAGGATATAAAAGCCTTCTTGGCCTTGATACCGCTCGCAGCGCGGGTCCGCCAAGTTCAGGCGTACATCCCCTGCGAATCGGGCCGATTGCCGTCTCGCATAACAATAGGGGCAAGTATGGTAACAGCCGGTAACTGGATTCCATGTATAATCGGTCCAGTCAATTTTGCTTTTGTTCAAAACAATCACCTCGCAGCCTTTAGCTTCTGTGAATTCTTGCTTGAACCTGAGCAATATAACCTTTCCTCAAAATAAATCTTGGGAACTTTACCATTGATGATTATGTAGCCCTTCGCTTTCAGCTCTTTATTTAGATCTCGAATGATTCCATAAGCCTTTGATTGAGAAATCCCAAGCATTTTCATAACATCGTCGACCTGATAGAATTCCATTTTCCTCCTCCTTTTTATCTGTAACGCGTCCTTTCTTATGTTGAGCATTTGATCATTTGTGCGTAAATCGACAGAGTTCGTGAATAATCTGGTCATCGATGTGTTAAGATATGGACAAGTGTTGATTTTTGTAAGAAGCATTTTCTATTGTTTCTATTCGCTTCATTCTGAAGCAATCCAAATCAAAAAAAATAGACTCCATATTTGCATCAAATAATTCTGATATTTTGCGTGCTAACCCATAACTTGGGTTTCTTGTGCCATTTTCAATGTGTCCATAGAAACTCCGCGAAATACCAACTTTATCTGCGACCTCCTGTTGCGTTATACCTGCTGCTTCTCTTAATTGAATTAATACATTTCGCATCTTTTCACCCCCTGAACAGCTTCATAATGTAGCATTTTTGTTTATATTATATTGCTACGCTATGAAGCTGTCAATAGTTTTTACTACTATTCGTAGCATTAACTTTATTTGCTACATTTTGTAGAGTAGTATAGTAAATACAACAAACCTTATTATTGGTGGTGGTATTGTGACGTTTTCGGAAAGACTGATCTACTTAAGAAAAAGACATGCATTAACGCAAAATGAGTTAGCTGATCTGGTTCAGATTTCAAGATCTGCCTTATCTTTGTACGAGATAGGAAAACGCGAACCTGATTTTGTAACTCTTTCTAGACTATCAGGATATTTCGGCGTTACTACTGATTACCTTCTTGGCAACTCTGACATTCCAAACCCCATCAGCTCGAATGATAAAATTAAAGCCGCCATCACTGACGACCCGGAACTGGCTAATTTTTGGGATGAGCTTTCTGAGCGCGAAGATTTACAGCTCATGTTTAAACAAGTAAAGGACCTCTCGCCACAGTCCATCCGAAAGATTGTTAAGGTTATCAAAGCCATTGAAGACGAAGAGTCCGGAGAATAGAATAGAAAAAAGAACTACTGTCGCTAACCCGATAGTAGTTTTTGTCATTCATAGCATGTTCGACAAAATGAGACAGGAAGTGATGCTTATGAGTCCTTTAGTACAATATGTTTACGAAAGTGATAATCCCGCTGATGCCCTTTTATCCCATAATATCTTGGTACATCAGGTAGAGCTTTGCCCAGAGGTCGCTGCATTTGTCTATAAATCACGTCAGAACATCTATCATATTGTCATTAATTCTAGCTTAAACTGGTCGGCTCAGGTCAGGGTTTTCCTGCATGAGATTAAACATATTGAAAAAGATCTTCCACGGGCCGGATATGTCGTTGGGCTGGATATGCAACATGAAGAAGCTGAAATAAACGCTGATTGGTTTGCCAAAGAAACGGTGAGGGCTTATGGATATTGAAAATAATTCATACAAAGGTAATCAAATATCATCATTACAAATTTTGGACTACTGGTACCAGCTAGAATTTTATAATCCCTGCTGGCCGGTTAAGCCACAAGATATTGACTTATCTAAAAATGCTACACCCTGGCTTCAACCTCAACGCAATCCAAAAATCAGGGCAAGCTATGATATTTATGTTGGTAAAACCTTCTCCCGAGACCTCATTCAATGGATGTTAAAAGAGCTTAACCTTCAATCAAAAAATAACCATGTTGAGCGTGATACTTCGAAATCTTGTCTCTTCGCCCTTAAAGTAGACGAAACCGGGAAATATGTTGTAGGCTCCTTTGCCCTTTCCAGCTTTGTTTGGGCTATCTGCCAGCTAGTTAGTGCAGGATCATTTAATAAAAAATTATCTCTGGCCGAATTAGACACACTACAACAAGAGCTGGATAACAAGCTTTCGCAAGCTTATACAGGTGAAGAGGCTCCACAGATATCAAAAAACTCCTTAATTACACTTTATTCTTCGGTCTGTACAGTGCTTAAGATCAAAGACCATTTGCATACCTCTGCTCTATGGGCACGAAAAAAGATTCAGTACGCCAATCAAAAAGGTGAATTTCCACCACTCGATCCCTCCACTGAATTGCTACCAAGCTTTTTGCTAAATGATATATTAAAAATCCAAAAGTCTCCAACACAAAAAATCAATACTTATGTACAAGCTATGTTGGAAAAAAAAGACTCTGAAACGCAGCGCATACAAATTGATACCGATGTTGAGCAGATGCAACGATGGCTGAGTGCAGATTCTTTTCCACTTGGAGTATGGCCTTCTCCATACACCCCAAGCTTAATGCAGCAGCTAGGAATCAATCTTGCTATCTCCAATGAACAAAATATCTTTTCAATCAATGGCCCTCCTGGGACAGGGAAAACTACCTTAGTCAAAGAAATCGTGGTTTCAAACGTCATCCAAAGAGCTATCTTAATGTCTGAATATGATAACCCCGAAAAAGCATTCAAAAAGGATGTTTTTAAAAACCCTCCTGATCAATATTCTAAAACATTCTATAAGCTTGATAAGAATCTATCTGCCTATGGCATGATCGTAGCATCTCATGGGAACACAGCAGTTGAAAACATCTCTAAAGAGCTGCCTAGGTCCATTGAAAAAGATCGAACCGGACGCTTCTCCAGAACAGGCCCGTGTGCAATTGAGGATACTTATTTTGCCGATATTGCCACCCAATATATGAACGAGCCAGCATGGGGATTGATTTCGGCCAGGTTAGGCAAAAAAGAAAATCTCAAAGAACTTAAGACGCACCTTTGGACAGGGCAAAGGGGCGCAGATAACAATGTGACTCTTAAACAATACTTTGATGAGGCAGCAAAAGGGAAGCGCCCAGATTGGCAAAGTGCTCGACAGAAATTTGCCACGGCATTACAGGCTGTCTATGATGCACAAAAAGATATTGCATGCGCGCAAACGTTGTTAGTCGAAGAAAATAATGCAAGAACGGTTAAAATGGATGCACAAGTTAAGGTGGACAAGGCATCTGTTGAGCATAGCCGCGAAAAGGAGACCTTAGAGGCCCAAAAAGAAGCCTTGACTAAGCTAGAAAAAAAACTGGCTTTGCAGCGACAAAACATTGAAACATTGCAATCCAGTCTATCGTTTTGGAAACGGATACTTTGGAGATTATTTAAAAATAATTCCGTCATCAAGGAATGGTTGAAAACACAACAAAACGCTGACGAAACAATCATTCAGATTACCCGACAAAGAACTCTTTGCCAAACACAAAAGGATGCTGTAGATAAAGCAGGCACACGTCTTAAGTCAGCTGAACATGACTTAAGGCTCGCAAACCAGAGATTACAAGACATCTGTGAATCCATTATCCCCTACAAGTCTCTATTCGGTAAAAATTGGGCGGACATCTTTTTCTGGGAAAACATTACCGAAAATGAATCCTCGCAGATAGCTTGCCCCTGGACTCATGCTGAATACGATAAATTAAGAGAAGAGCTGTTTTATCAAGCACTCATGTTACATAAAGCATTTGTGTTATCCAGCAATTCCGTTAAACAAAATCTGAGGCGGCTTCTTTCTATGTGGGATGGTAATTTTATTAAAAGTGATTGCCAAGCAGCCCATGGAGATCTGCTCAACACATTACTTCTGGTGATTCCAGTCGTTTCAACGACCTTTTCCTCAGTACAAACCTTTTTAGAGGACATCCCAGCTGAAGAACTAGGATTCCTAATCATCGATGAAGCGGGACAAGCTACCCCTCAAAGTGCTTTGGGTGCAATATGGCGGACTCGAAAAGCCATTGTTGTAGGTGATCCGTTACAAATCGAGCCGATTGTTACTATTCCTAAGGAACTGAGCAAACGTTTTGCCGATGAAAATAACATTCCGCCCGACTATCGGATACCAGAGTTGTCGGTGCAAAGTCTGGCAGATCAGTTAAACCCTTATGGTGGTTTTCGGGACATAAATGGAGAAAGTGTATGGCTAGGATGTCCGTTGATCGTACATCGTCGTTGCCTTTATCCCATGTTCCAAATTTCCAATAATGTGGCGTATAACGGCAGAATGTTCAACCAAACTGAAGCTCCAGCTCCTGAGATAAAATTCTTGCTTGAGCAATCAGCGTGGTTTGATATCAAAGGAGCAGAAAAAGGCGATTCAAATCATACTGTTCCTCAACAAATTCGCTTTGTGGCTAATCTGGTCAGACAATCTTTAGATGTTTATGAGGGGCTGCCTGATCTGTATATTATTACACCCTTTACTACAGTAGATTGGGCATTGAAAGCTGCCATTCGTCTGATAATTAAAAATACACTGCCCCAAACAGATGCTGAAGACATTACAGCTTGGATTTCTAAACATTGTGGTACCATTCATACTTTTCAGGGCAAAGAAGCAAACGAGGTCTTATTGGTTCTCGGCTGCGATGCACAAAGCGGTGAAGGAGCTATGAGGTGGGTAGGCAAAAAACCAAACATCATCAATGTCGCTGTCTCCCGTGCGAGATACCGTTTGGGCATTATTGGAGATTACGATATATGGAGAAACATCTCTTATGTTCAGGAGACATGTAAATACTTGGAACTCCAGTGATAAAGTAATTTTTTTGGTTACAAAGATATTGCTGTTTTTTATAAGCTTAAGGTAGTTTTTTTATTATTCCATTTTTGTTAAAGGAGGAAAATTCATGGGTAAACTTACTAATGCTGATTTTTATTATGGAGCCGTATTGTCACATTTATTAACAAGTAATAAAGAACATAGACCCTCTCTTATCGAGGATTCTGAAGAAAAAAGAGTTTTTATGATCACGACTGATAAATATTCATATATACTTCGCACTCATAAGTCTGAAGGAAAACGAGACATAAAGGAGAATGCGTCTAGCTGGAGTTTCAACTTATCTGTAAAAATTGTTCAGAGATTGCAGTCAAATTTCAAAAATGGAATACTTAATGTCATTGCCTTAATTCTCGTTGATTCCCAAAAGCTTTCAGACAGTAAAATCATATACTTCACTGACAAGCATTTACAAGCAAAGGGAGCATATGAGCAATTACCTCAATCAATTAGCTTTACCGTTAGAAAATATGCAAATAAAAACGACTATTTACTATTTATTGATAAGAAAAAAGAAAACGCCATTCCTGTAAAGCAGAACTTAAATCTAGAAAATGTAGAGGACTTTGCTCTTATATTGCCCACGACTAGCTATACCTCCCCTCATATTTGATCACACTTCTTACATCCTTAAACACATAGCAATAAACGGTCTTTATTCTAAGCCTAAAATATGGTGGCTTCTAAATGCCATGATGAGCAATAAGAACATATATGGAGGAGATGTCCTTGCCTGCATATAAAGATAAAGAGCGCGGCACCTGGTATGCTAAATTTTATTATACGGACTGGAAAGGTGAGTATAAGCAAAAACTAAAAAGAGGATTCAGACTGGAGAGAGAGGCCAAGGAATTCGAACGACAATTTCTACTTAAAGCCAGCGGCAGCCCCAACATGACATTTCAGTCCCTGGTCGAGCTTTACTATGAAGACTTCGAGCACCGGGTCAGAGGCTCCACCCAGGGTACAAAGAAAAGCATGATCGAAACACACGTCCTGCCGGTCTTTAAGTCTATGATAATTTCCGAAATCACAAACGCCGACATCCGGCGCTGGCAAAACCTTATGCTGAAAAAGAAAAATCCCAAAACCGGAAAATCATACAAACCAACGTATCTTCGCTCCATCAACAGCCAGCTGAGTGCCATAATGAATTTTGCAGTAGAATTTTACAATCTACCAAAAAATCCATGTACCCGAGTGAAAGCAATCGGAAAAAAACGTGCTGATGAAATGAAGTTCTGGACGTTAGATCAGTTCAATGAGGTTATAGCCTGCGAGGATTCACCAGCCTATCATGCCGCTTTCATGACATTATTTTGGACAGGCATCCGCTCGGGAGAAGCCCTAGCCCTCAGCCCCAAAAAGGTGCTTAACGAGATACAATCTCTTAATATCACCGAAACATTCAAGCGCGAGGACGGTGAAGACGTTTTTGACGACACCAAAACTGCAAATAGTGTTCGCGTCGTATCAATACCAGATTTTCTCTACAGAGAACTCAAGCAATACATGGATGCCCTTTATGGTCTAACTCCAGATGATAGAATCTTCTACTTCACTAAGACGGCGCTTAATAAAGAATTGGACCGAATTTCTGAAAAGGCTGGTGTGGAAAGAATCCGGGTGCACGACCTTCGGCACTCTCATGTGGCTCTGCTGATCGAGTTGGGATACCGCACCCACGCTATCGCCAAACGAATCGGAGATACTCCAGAGGAAGTAAACCGCACCTATGCTCACCTCTACCCAAATAAAGGGCAAGACATTGCTCGCGAACTCAGTAAGCATCAGAACGGAATTGTCCAAAATGGAATACCGATAGATGATGACGGAGAAGTATATAATGAACAGGAAGTTGCTGAGAGCTTGCAAGCTGAACGCATTTTTCATGATACAAAGATGATTTAAATTTATAGTATCAAAATAGTATCACGGACAAAATAAAAAGCCGGAAACCAGCATGAATGCTTGGTTTCCGGCTTTTCCATTCTTACTCCCACTCGATGGTCCCAGGAGGTTTTGAGGTAATGTCATACACTACCCTATTGACACCCTTCACTTCGTTGACAATGCGGGTGGAGATCTTCTCCATCAGATCGTAGGGAAGTCTTGCCCAGTCCGCTGTCATAGCATCCTCGCTGGTCACGGCGCGGACAACGATGGGATAGGCGTAAGTCCGGCCATCTCCCATGACGCCAACGCTTTTTATGGTAGGAAGTACAGCGAAGGATTGCCATACCTCTTTGTAGAGTCCTGCATTACGGATTTCTTCCACGATGACGGCATCAGCTTCCCGAAGGATGTCCAGCTTTTCTTCCGTAACCTCGCCGATAATGCGAATCGCCAGTCCCGGTCCGGGGAAAGGCTGCCGCCAGACGATCTCGTCGGGGATACCTAATTCAGCACCTACTTCACGAACCTCATCCTTAAAAAGCATATCCAAAGGCTCAATCAGCTCAAACTGCATATCTTCAGGAAGTCCGCCCACATTATGATGGCTCTTGATGGTTTCGGCGGTATCCGTACCACTCTCCACAATATCCGGATAGAGGGTGCCTTGAACCAAGAAATCAATCTGCCCTAATTTGCGGGCTTCATCTTCAAAAAGGCGGATGAACTCATTGCCGATGCCGATCCGTTTGGTCTCAGGATCGGATACTCCGCCGATCTTGGCCATAAAACGCTCCCGGGCATCCACAAAAATCAGCTTAAGATGGAACTGCTCCGTAAAAATCTTCTTGACCTGTTCCGGCTCATTCTTACGCATAAAGCCATGATCCACAAAGACGCAGGTCAGTTGGTCGCCGATGGCCTTATGAACAAGAACGGCTGCTACAGAGGAGTCTACACCGCCGCTGAGGGCGCAGAGAACTTGCCGATCTCCCACTTTCTCCCGAATGGCTTTGACTTGAGCATCGATAAAGGATTCCATAGTCCAATCCCCATGACATCCGCAGATATCAAATAAAAAGTGCTCAAGCATGGCCTGTCCTTCTGGGGTATGCTTTACTTCCGGATGGAACTGTACTCCGTAAAAATGACGTGTTTCATCCAGCATAGCAGCTACTGGGGTGTGGTCTGTATGAGCGGCGATAACGAAGCCTTCAGGAAGCTCAGTGACTGAGTCCCCGTGGCTCATCCAACATTGGCGTTCTCCCCCCAGGCCTTTCCACAGACCCTTGGCCTGATCCACATGGAGCATGGCTTTGCCATATTCCCGAACTTCGGGATGCATTACCTTTCCACCTAGCTGAACCGTCATCAACTGCATACCATAGCAAATACCGAAAATGGGAATGCCTAATGCATAGATGGCCTCATCCACCTTGGGGGCCCCTTCTTGATTGACACTGGCTGGTCCGCCGGAAAAAATAATTCCTTTGGGGTTTCTTGCTTTAATTTCCTCCACAGGTGTTTTATATGATATCATCTCCGAGTACACATGAGCTTCTCTGACACGCCGGGCAATCAGCTGATTATATTGGCCACCAAAATCCAGAACCAACACGAGTTCTTGAGCCATCTTTAGACCTCCATCCTTTTTATCAAAAATTCACAAAAACAAACAGTATGCTTAAAAGAGCTCGGCAAATCTGCCGAAGCTCTATTCTTGTTCATGCTTCAACTTCTTCTTTTAGCCTTCGGCGCTATAAGCTTCCGGCTTTAGAATACCAACATAGGGCAAATTGCGATAGTGCTCATCAAAATCAAGACCATATCCTACCACAAATTCATCGGGAATCGTAAAACCATTATAATCCGGTACTACCTCAGCTTTGCGGCGATCCGGCTTGTCCAGCAAAGTAACCACCTTAATACTGAGCGGATTCCGGGCAGCCAGATTCTCTTTTAAGTACTTCAGAGTCAAGCCAGTATCAATGATATCTTCCACAATCAATATATGGTGATCTTCTACACTTCGCTCCAAATCCTTGAGAATTCGTACTACACCAGAAGAATGTGTAGAAGCGCCGTAACTGGAAACAGCCATAAAGTCATACTTTAAAGGAATTTTAATCTCCCTGATCAAATCCGCCATGAAGGGAACTGCCCCTTTAAGAATCGCTAGAACTAATAAATTCTGGCCTTTATAATCACGGGTGATTTCTTCACCCAGCTCCGCGACACGTTTTTGAATTTCTTCACGGCTGAGCAATACTTTGCCAATCTTTTCTTCCACCCTAATAACACCTCCGCCAACTAAAAGTCATTCTAGAAATAAAATTATAACAGAGGCCTTCCATCCAGTCAAACGAAAAGCGAACGATTTGTGGAATCTAAACCCAAAAGTCCGGGGAGAGAAAGTTAAAAGAAAGAGGCCTTCCAAATTCTCAGAAGCCTCTTTCCGCTGACACAAATTAAACCTTTCTCATCTGATTTTCTCAGGAAATTATCCATCGTTAATTATTTATGGGTACAGAAATATTCATCGTTTCACCGTAATCTTTAAACTCCATCATCAAGGACATCATTTGACCATCAGTCTTGCTCTTAGCTTCGATAATGACGCGGTGAATCAGTTTATCTCGTTTTCCAATGAACATAATATAGGCGAAATCGGTCCAACCATCTTCCATGATTTGATTTTGAATTGTGGGGTTAAATTTCAATACCCAAGTATTTACCTTATCCAGCTTCTCTTGTCCCTGAAGCACCACCTCACCATACTCTTTAAATTGCAGAGATGATAATGGATTGAGCTCCGCCAGAAAGGCTTCATGGGCAGCCGGGACACTGGGATACCGAATCCACCGTTTTGTAAATGGGTCTTGCATGTAGAGACCTTCACTGGTGAGAATCATTTCCGTTTTTGTGCCCACAACCTCCCCTGAGATTCGAGTGTTCCCACCGTCCTTTTCTCCTAAAATCTGATTGAGTATGCGATCCTTTCCTTCTACCGTTTGATGTTGGATCATAGTGTAGCGAAAAGAGGTCGCCTGGGTCAATTCTTCTAGGCCGTGTGTAAGCAACTCTATGGGGTCGGGTTTCCATAAAAGTTTCCCCGCAATTCCCCCTAGTAACACGGTACTGATTAAGATGAGTAACAGTATGCCTCTTTTCTTCATATGCTGGCCCCCCTGGCGGAGTTCTTATCACACTCTATGTATTTTCAGGTTGCCTTATTCCATGGTAAATTTTACAGGGCGGCAATAACAATCTCTCGACAAGCTGTAACCTCTTGTCATCCATGTACATATATTAAATCAAGGAATAACAAAAAATCTCCCCTGTTTCTCACTCTTATGAAGCCACTGTGGCGTGGCAAGAACTCGAAAGGGGATCAATCTTTATGTTATTCCGTAAAAGAAACACTTGGCTTTGCCAGGAAAATGTGCAATTGCCTAATAACAGTCCTCAGTTATGTCAAAGTGATGTGCAATTGCCTAATAACACTCCTCAGTTTCGTCAAGGTGATGTGCGATTGCGTAAAAACAATCCTCGCTTTTGTCAAAGTAATGTACCATTACGCCAAAATAATACCTCTATCATGGCTTTATTCTGCAGCCTTCCTTTGGGAACCAAGCTAGACGTGAGAGCTGGAGATCGCATATGGAGCGGCAACTTTTCCGGAGTTTCGAACTGCGTTATCACTTTAGCAGAAGCACAGCTCCTCTCCGATTCGTTCAAACCGATTATTGGAACTAAGCACAGTATTCGGATTCCCGTCTCAGATATTAGCTTCGTCAGGGAAGGATGTATTCAAAGATGGCCGTGCGTAGTGAAAAGAAACTGCAATTGCCACTGCATCTCTTGACCATTTGAAAGATTGGACACTCATGTGTAGATTAGATACACATGTGTGCCAATCTTTTTTCTATAAAAAAACTGAGAATCACGAAATACGTGATCCTCAGTACCTTTTTAGGTTTTAATGTGTAATTTTAGCAACGTGAGGCAGCCAGCCGCGATTGATCATCAATTGCAGGAGACGATAGTTCCAATCCAGGCTTTCATCCAGGAATTTGCGGAACATAATTCCAATATGCAATTGATAGGAGTTTTGCAAAGCAGCCAGGATATTAACCTGAGCCGCCTTGGCCATAGTTCCAACGGCAGCCGCAATTTCCATATCTGTCATTCGAGCATCTTCAGGAATATTCAACTTCTCCTTATGCTTTTTATGATTGGTGAAATGGAATTGAGGAACCTGAGCATTGCTTTCTTTCAAAAGTCCTTCACACTCTTCAATTAAAGGGCGTGTAAGCTTTTCCATGGCTTCTTCGATACGTTCTTTCAGTTCAGAATCCTGGGCATGGTTATACATAATCTCCAGAGTACATAAATTATGTCGTCCTTGAGAGATTATACCATAAATACCCCCGCCTTCAAGATAGTTAACAGGTTCCCGGTCGACAATACCTTGCACTGTCGCCCGTGTAGCGGATTGAACTTTATCCATTATGGTCATAGAGCCACCTCCTTGAAATAACTTCACATAGCTATTAATGTACATTTTTAAAGTATTTATTCTTTATTAAAAATACTTGCTTGTTCTTATTTCACTTATTGTTCTTATTCTCTTATTGCTCTTGTCACAAAATCTTTTATTTAAGGCCAATTATTACACAAGCGGACTTTACCTATGTGAAAGAGAAAAAGACCCCACAGAAGTTCTTTCTGAACCCTGTGAGGTCTGGTCTGGTTTGTCGTATAAATTATATGTTCAAAAGGAAGTAAGGTTCCATGGGTGTTAGTGTGATGTTAGTGCACTGAAACATGCCGCCCAGTCGGCAATATAAAGCCTATTGTTAATTTATGCTATAATGATTTTCATGACTGGGTTACCCTTATGTTATTTCTCACGTACTGTTAAATCATTAAGTGTTTTAAAATCATCAAGTCCTTTTCTCATTTGCTCACACGCATCTACAAAGCCATTATAATTAACGCTTCTATCTTCCTCATTTAGCAGCCTGATTCTTTCATTAAACACAAACAAACAATTTTCTAAGCGTGTATATATTTTATCATAGTAATAAACCTCAAATTCCTTCATAAATTAATTACCTCACTTATACAGTCATTTCTTGTTGCCTTCATTGGCATAAATAGGTATAATTCAGTTGGGCATTACCCTTTAGGGTAATTCTATAAGAAGCCAAATGCTCTGGGGAGGGTAGCTGGCTTCTTATTTTTGATTCTTTGATTTCTTTGATCTGATTTATTTGGTTTCTTCGCCTTCAAAGATTTAACTTTCTAGTCCATCATCCTTCCAAAACGTCGCATTTCATTCCGACTCATAGTCATACCTTTAATCGTAATCCTGCTCAGCATAAATCCTATCTCTTCATCCCAATATTACTCCCCTTTAAGAACGTATATTTCTTATATATTAGAACATATGTTCTGATATTGTTCAAGGGGTAATTTGTCGAATATACTCTACGTTCAGTTTTCGCCAGCTGCCAAGATCTTCTGTAATTTTTGCTTGTATGTCTATAGACGGAATTTCCTGATGTTTGTCGGAAAAACGAAAAACATCTCTATTAAGGGCTGGTTTTAAGTCTTATCCATGATCTATTCCTTACGATTCTTAATCTGTACCGGGATCGACTTTTTGTCCAGGTTCATCAAATAACTTTTTGCTTCCTCATATAATTCATTGGCCAACTCAACAAACATCCTATAGGTGATAAACATCTTTATATATTTAGGCAGCAGTTGGTACCCTCTCTCGACCACGAATCTAAACTTCTCTTCACCCGTCTGCAACGCATATTCTTCTGCTTGCTTTTCCAATCTTAACATCAGCGAGAGTAAAATCTTTCCCGCTTTCGCTCTTCCCTGGCTGACCAGATAAATAATAAAGGCTGCCACAACAAGCAGCAGCCCCCAAAAATCCTGGACATAACCTAATGCAGTTTCCATAACTCATTCCCTCCTTATAATCCTAACTTCGCCGTCTCGATTCGATCACTGCCGGCATAGTAGTAGTTCCCATTACCGTTTGTCCCCAATATCCCAATCCAGTGCTTATTCTTGGCATGAACTTCATCGGCAAAGGCCTTATGGATCATCGGGCATTTCAGTTTAAAGCTGAGCAAAAGCGCGGCTCCCACATCTCCGTCGTCATAAACCACAAGATTATCCACCTCATTCTCTCCTTTCAAATCCGCAAATAATCTTACCCACGGAAATTTAGTTCCCGGACAATTCGGCCTATTGACACTGTCAATGCGATAATGGCCGATTATATGATTTATGTCCGGTTCTATTGCCGGATACTTAGCCAGCAGTTCCCCATAAAGCCATAATGTGGACTGATACTGGACCTCTGTCAGCCCGACCGCAGGCATTCCTTCATGTTCAACCCCAATGGTATAGTAATTCGGGTTCGTTCCGTCATATAAACTCCAATTAGGCTTTGTTACAGCACCTGCATGCCATGCTATATCATCATCTTTGACCAGCCGTAATATACGACTGTTTCTTAGGACCAAATAATGTGCACTTACTTGGGATCTTGAGTTCTGCATCCAGCTTAAGCAGCCAGGATAATAACCGGCAGTGGTATGGGCCACAATGGCCAGCGGCTTGCGGCCATTGCGCCCGGATCTAAAGTTCGGTGTACCTACCCATTCAATTTGTGGCGTTTGACTTACTCTCCTTTCTGCTCGATGCGGTCAATCCTCTTGTGAGCTTGTTTGGATGATTCTTCAACTCGGCTAAGGCGTTCGCCCATGGTATCCATGCGTTGCCCTTGTGCCCGCTGCTCTATCCGGATATCGTCTACCCCACGTTTTAAATATTCCATGTCCGTCCGGATTACTGTATCTATTTCTGCATCTTTTCTTACTTCGTTTTTAGCTTCCTTTGCCCTTGCTGACCAGCCTAAGATGATTCCGGACAAAGTTGCCGCAATCCCAATTAGTGCTGTAATAAGTGTAAAGTCCAAAAGCATCACCTCTTTCAAGCCTGTACATTATATGAATTTCGCATCAGTATTGTGACTGACCTATTTTAGAGCATAAAAAATACGCCCTGTGTGGCGTTATTCTTGGTACTGCTGCGCATAATTCCTCTATTACGTAGCAGCGTCTATCATGGCCCGAACTTCTGCTCTCCACCGGATTGGCACATTTTCTACTTGCCAAAGCCCTGCTTGGATCAAATCAAAATAGATTTTTGCCATTATTCAGCACCTCCGATCATGCTGCCCAGTTCTGCCAAGGCAAGCTGAATCTCCATTTTGTCCATCTCTTGTGTCGATGCTAACTCAGCAATGGCTAGTTTAATGCTTAGGCTTTCCTGCTTAAGACTATTGTTTTCAGCCTCCAGTCTGTCTACCTTTACAGATAAAGGCTGCTCAAAAATGGGGTAATTAAACACCAGATTCCCGGTCGCTAAGTCAACCCTCCAAGAGTTCGCTGTCAGGAAGTCGCTGGAGTACTGCCCGTATTCGAGTTGAATTACACCTATCGATTCTGGACTATAAGCTTGTAAAGCCTGATACATAGCAAGATCCTGCTCTTTGGTTGTATCGATCCCGTTTAATTTTTCTAATGTGGTCAATACCACATTACCTGTGGGTAATTCGTAGTATATTTTTCTTCCTATCACAAAAATGCATCCTCCTTATTTTATGCTAATATAAAGAAAATTGTCCCTGAAGAATATCCGCTTACTGAAGATGAATCTTTATAATGTGCAAACCTTCCTGTTACTTGCCCAGGACTAAACACAACATCAGAAAATTCAACCCAACCTCCATATGAACCATTCACTCTAGCAGTTAAATAATCACCGTAAGCTAAATGTCCAGATTTTTCATTAACTCCTTGACGATGCGTAGCTGAAGCGAATATTTGTCTTGGTGTAAAATTTAAATTATCTATAGTGAAATATTCGCTATAAGTGTATCCATAGGAAGAAGTACTCGCAGAAATAGAAAAACTAACGTTTTTTGCCGCATAAGAAATAGGTACAAGAGTCCCAATCTTACCAAAAATATTTACACCTTCTTTAATATTAGCCGGAATTAAATTCGGACTCCCCAAAATCGTCTGCACTCCACTCAAATACTGCCCTGTCGCAATGGTCTGATTCGTTGTGGTGGGGGTGTAGGTCTGCGCCCCCTTACTGGGGATAGTGCCAGTCAGCTTTGTTTTAGCGTTGTCACGGTAAAAGGTTTTCCCGCTTAAGACATCGGCTGCAACAGCAGTTCCAGTGAGCTTAACACCCCCTTTACCCTGTAAGATAAAATTTGTGCCATCATACCGTAGAGTAAAGACTCCGCCTACTGCCAAATCTCCTGATTCAACATTTGTTCCGTCAGGATTTTTGATAGATTTTGCGCCCTTACCGTTCCAGTTAAGAGTAGCAGCGCCCGTGTTGGCAGCATGGATTTTAACTGCAATGGCCACTCCAGCCACCAGAGCAGGCAAAGCAGGAGCCGTAGCTGCCGTATAAGCGTTCGCACTCCCTGCGGTCACAGCATACGGTATTTGTTGCGTAAAATCCGCCAAGTGCGTAGCAAGAGTATCTCCTTCGGCGTTGATCAATACATTCTCGGCAATGGTAATTGGCAAAACAGAATCCCAGCCATTGTTCGTTGCATTGCGCTTTTTTATAACTGTGTTGTATGTGGCCATTTTAAGCCCTCCTTAAATAATTGCATACCATAAGTCTCCACTAGAGGGAGACTCCGGTTCGGTGACATTTACTGTTATGTTAGGCAACCCGTCAAGTTTTGATTTATCCACGCCGCTCATCAGACCGGCATTACCGCCTGCTACGGCACCCGGAATTACGTCGGCACCACCCGTGATATGTGTTGCTCCGTGGGCAGAGGGTGTACCTGAAGCGTGTGAGTGTGAAGATATCACTCCTGTAAGTTTGGCCTCAATCTCGGCTTTGGTGATGTCACTATTTTTCTGGGCATTAGCTGAAGCATGGGCAGATTGGCTATGATCGTAGGCTGTTTTTCCACGGTCACCGCGATAGGCTGTATTTGACGTTTCACCCAAGGCCAGTGAGGCACTTATTTCAACATAACCAGTACCACCCCAGCGATAGGTTTGATTCGTATCTATTGCGATGTAAATTTTCCCAGTTTCGCCGGTCGAGGGAAATGCGGCCTGATTTGCGTATTCTAAAACATCGTCTACATAGGATGGCAACTGCGATGCGGGCACTTTGCCGCTTGCATCTAGTTCAGCATACCCGTTAGCCGTTCCTTTTTTACTCGCATTTTCCGGCGTAAAATCCAGAGCAGTTTGCTTACCATTCCACGATGCTTTTTCAGTATCTGACACAAATCTTTTAGCCGCGGACTCGGTCACGTTCTCGGCTTTTGTCTTCGGGTAAAGATTATCCCAAATTTCTCCGTTTCTTTGCTTTATTTGAATATTGATATCAGCCATGGTATTGTCCACCTCTTCCTTTATTAATTTTTTATAGGCTCAAACCAATAATCATCGGTTTCCGGTGGAGTAGTGCTGGTTTGAGCATTTGCTATATTTACTCCACCGCCATCAAAATTTGCTTCAGATCCTATTGCAAACCACAGTGTCTTATGGTTCACTGCTGATGGTTCCTCTTCTTGCAAATATATGCTTTCCGCCTCATGCGCAGCAAAATCATCTATTTTCTGTGATAGCAATGGATGCAATTCTTCTTTTGTAATTTTTCCAGCCACTATTTCACTCTCCTCATAAGATAAATTATTCCTCTTTACATCGTATTAAGGGTCTATTATGCAGCATCGTAGACAGTCTCAATCAGCTGGATGAGGGCAGTACACTCCTCATCACCTAACTGCCCAACAGCATACACAGTGTTCACCCGGGTGGTCACTACGGCCTTGCTGTAGACTTTTGCTTTAGTCATCTTCTCCCAAATCTGATAGGGTGTCATCTTACGCACCTCCTAAAAATTGCATTTCTAATAGGGCTGTCTGATAAAGGTTTTCCGCGTATATCTGTTCTTCGAGAGTAGGTTGCAGCCCTTCAGGTCCCGGCTCAGGAGGCGGGGAAAAAGTATCCGTTGCCTCATCGTACAGCCAGCCCTCTTGCGGCTGTGGTACCAGGTCAGCGATGTCTTTAATCACAATGTAAGGTGCAAATTCTGGTTGCATGTCAGCCTCAAAAATCCAATAGACCTTATTATCCAATATCTGTGCAAATTTAGGCATTAGTGCTAATCCTCCTTAAGACCAAGATACTAACAGAGCTCCAGGGCCTCCATTACCACCATTGCCACCCCCACCATTACCAACTCCAGGGCTTCCTGGTGAGCCTATTGTTATTGGTATAGCCGCACCCGGAGTCACAGGAATAGGGTAGTCTTTTATAAATACTCCAGACGCGCCACCGCCTCCTCGTCTACTTCCTGTTCCACCATCACCCCCTTTGCCAAATGATGAATACCATCCAGGTCCCCCTGCCCCGTTATTGGTGTTTCCGGGGTTACCATTCGCGTATGATGCTGATGGCGGTACATCTGTTAGACTGTTTGTACCCCCTGTTGCGATATTACCTGAGTATTGGGATGCCCCACCACCCCCAGCGCCTCCGATGAGCGATAAAAAAGCCCCAAAGCTTGTTACACCCCCATTGCCCCCTTTTCCACTATCATAGTCACCACCGTTAATACCCCCGCCGCCACCCGCGCCGCCGCTTATCGCAGTAATCCAAACAACAGTCACACCTGCGGGGACTGTAAAACTCCCGTTGCTTGTAAATAATTGTGACTTCATTTTCCCGCTTGATTCTAAGGCGGTTTTCAGGTCCTTTATTTTTGCATGTACACTTCCTGATGCACTGGCCACATCTGCATTGCTACCAACATTAGTTTTTATCGTATCTGTGTTTGATTTGGTGGCATCTAAAGTAGCTTTATCTGCCAAAAATATTTGCGTTGCCATTTATCAGGTCACCTCCTCATAAAGCATATATACTTGACCGTTTGAGGCTCCTAGGCCCCAGCGATAAGTTTTATTTAATGCTGAATCAGTAAATTTATGTGGCATAGTTTCCGCCAAATGCATAGCAAATGCATCATACCCCGCCACTCCTCCAGGGACATCCTTTTTCATCTCATCAGCCATTTTAGACTCTGTCACAGTATCATTAGCCAGCACTGCCGCTGATATCGCTCCATCCGGACCGATGAGCACATTCTTCCATACCTGAATAAATATTTCTGTTCCTATATTTACGCCTTCCGCCAACCGAACTATTTTCAGATCAACAACACTGTATCGCTCCGTGCTCAGCACCGTACTATTCTGGGCAACGGTTACCGTGTCTGTTTCCTTAACAAAGGTTTCCAAAGGTATTTCAAAATCAGTTTGACCGTGCTGATCAGCCGCCAATACATATGAGTAGGTTACCAGTTTAGGGATGCCGGTAGCTGTAACCAGCTGAATTTGCTGATCGGTATAGGCTTTGCTGCTTTGTTCGGCTTCCCCAAGCTGCTCTTCCAGAACAGCTAGTCCAGCTGTTGCTTCATTCACTTCTTGCCCCAACTGATTAAAATCTTCCTCGGTAACAATTTCACCATATTGCCAGTTTGTCTTTGCCATTCTCACCCCTCCTTAACTCGAATGGTCTGCGTTATAATCGTATCTGCGGTAATAGGGACATAAACTTCATTTGAGCTGATGACATTATCAGAAACATCCTTAAGCTCGATTAAAACTACTGTCGGCACCACGCCACTAGGAACAATATATTGCATATTAACCAAGCCTTGCTCTGTCTCTTTAATACTAAAGTCGGTGATTTCGTAGCTCTCATTTAATACGACCTTAGCTACTTGACCATCTACATGGTCTGCCACATTGGATAAAAACTCTGTTGATATCACTTAACGCTCACCTCCAAATCTGCTACGGCAAAAGGCGTCATTCCTACCCTCCATGTTGAGCCCAGTCGGGTTTGTCTCTCTAATGTACGGAAGCGTATATGCTCTTCCAGAGAGATATGATCACCTAAAGCGGTTTGCTGGTTATAGATCAAGTTTGCCGGTTTGATGGTTTTTATTGTCCTCTCGACCTCTTTAAAGAGAGCCGCATTTTCAATGGCGGTCTCCACGAAAAGTAAAAAGTCTTGACCATCCGCACTCACAATTGCTTTCTCCTCACCCACTAGAAAATCCAAGCGGTCTTGAAGATAACGAATAGTGAACGGCGGCTTCGTTGAATAACGGTTAATAATCCGTTTTTTCCGGAAGTCCAGTGTTTCAGTCGTGGGATCAACCTGGATGCCCAGCATCCTTTCCCGGCGTTTTACCGCCTCATAGCCTGAAGTGAGAACAAATTGGTCAGCGAGTTGCTGATCCACTGTCTCACCTAGAGACTGTATTTCGGTATCCACTGCATCAGCTAGAAGCTGAAAGTCTAAAATGTTATCAAACAATTGGGGCCAATATTCTCTAATCGACTTACTCATTGATAATCACCGTCCCTAAGATTGGAATTTCTTCCTCATCAAGCAAGAAATTGGCCTCCGTCCCATTAAGCTTTGTTCCAGTCACATCTTCGACGCCTTGGACAGTAAGCATCCGGGCATCAATTTGTGCCATACGGATGATGATCTGGGTTTGCGCAGCCCAGGTTTTTCTTTGTTCTAAAAGATAGGCATCTAAGATCGCTTCTACATCGGATTGAACCTGCCCGGGAGTTACACCTGGCGCAAGTGTGAGTGTCGTTTCCACATCCACCGTAACCTTATCCACCCCGGCTATCGTCACGGCATGGCCGATCGGTGCCTGCCCCAGTCCCATCCCCTGATTCTCTTCCGGATCCATGGTGGATTGGACCTCATTCACTAATTCAGGAGATGGCTTAGCCCAGTCAGAGGCAATAATCGTGCATTTCACAGTGCCACCTCCAGCCCAGGTTGGGAAGACTTTGGTTCCTCCTACGCCATTGATAGCATTGATTTTCTGCCGATAATCTGCCATATTCCCGCCAAAAGCCGGTTCGTTTACCGTCTCATAATATCGGGAGAGCAGGGCTTCGTCTGTCTCCTCATCCTCACCTGGAACCAGCACCTCGGTGAGTTCCGCCTTGGCCAAACCATTGATATAGGCAATAGGGAGCAAATCCCCAAACTGCTGATTGCCTGCTGTTCCGGCCGTTTCACATTCAAGGACATACGCGCCGGTACTGATCTGTTCGATAGCTGTATAATTCAGCCCACCGATGCTGCAGCGGCTGCCTAGCGGAATGTTAAGAAGGGCATTATTACTGTCCAGAAATCCACCGCGCCGCCAGGCTTTTGTGGCCACCTTCCGCTTGATTCCAAACTCAGCGGCCCGGCGGGTTAAAAATTCTCCGCTGGCCGTATCCGCGAAAGAAAGATTATTGTTAACCCCTAACTCGGCATATGCCTGAGCCAGCTCCGCTGCTGCCGGGGCCAGGGCATCGTAAATCAGGCTGCCCTCCCGCTTGTCGATGGTCTCCGGCACCCTGGCGAGCATCCTGACCAAAATCGCCTCATAAGTCTGATGTTCATACATTAATCGCCCACCTCCTGAGTCATATTGAATCTCCCATAGGTGCTGATCACCGTAAACTCAATCAGCAGGCTATCTCCCGCAGCTGTGGTCTGCACATTTTCGACTCCTGTGATCCGGTCATCTTGAGTCAATGCCTCTTCAAGCATCCTAACAGCTTCAGATTTCACAAAAGCCCGATTCATGCCTATCAATTGACCCAACTCACTACCGTAATTCGGGGTATAGATCAAATGGCGAAACCGCTGGGTCTGCAGAATCTTGGCCGCGGCTTGTTGCACAGATTCCAGTCCGTCCAGCCTCCCAGTGATGCGCCCTTTGGCCGGGTCAAGCCTCCAGGTAAGGGAAGGCCGTTGGGCATATTGAATCACCCCATGGGTAATGCTTCCACCTGTGGGGATCATAAAGACACCACCACCTTATCTAAAATGACATAACGCTGCCCACCCTGGACTCTAAGCATCAAAACCCTATCCCCCGGGGCAAGTCCGGAGCGAATCACGATTCTTTGGGTTAAAGCTTCCGACGTGTCACTCGTAGAACCATCATCGGTGTATTGATGCGTATGCTGCAAATCCACTTCGTATTTTGTCATTCTCTCCGGCACCATTAAAAAATCCGCTGGCAGTATAAAGCGTTGATCGACTTTGACACTGAGCGGATGCACTGTTAAGATCTCGCCAAAAAGAATATTCACAGGGTTGGATGCGTTAACGGCATCCGCCCCAGCCGCTTTGATTAGGTCCAATAAACTAGACATTCTATCACCTTCCCAGGCTTGTTTTATTTATCAAATAACCCTTAACTCCAGACTCATTGTATGATTCACCCCATCGAAGCGGTGGGTGCATTCATCGACCAGAAAAGGCTGATTGATTCCATACTCGGCAATTTGAATGCGTACATAGCAACCTCCCCGGACCCGGATATCGCCTAATGCTTCAATTTTAAGGGATTTCGTCTCCCGATTCTTAAGAGTGAGTAGATTTTTAAGCATTTCACTAATTTGGGCCTCGTTCATCTCTTCATCTATAGATTGACAAAGCTGCAGCACTCCCCATTTGGCTATATTGGCACTGCAGGGCTTTTCGTAGGGTTCCCGTTTACCGGTTTCTTTATTGTCCTTATATAAATTGATGACATTATACGTATCAGAATCAATAGAAACCTTATGACTGAAGTCTGTCATCAGGCTATGATCACCAATGATAAAATCCAGGAGAAAATCCTCAACATTCCGAATGGTCAGTGCGCCAAAATCATCAAAGAAGACATAGTTCTTGCCTGTATTAATGAGCGTCAGGTCCAGCGCCTTACAGATCATATCCATCAGCTTCTGATTGTCTTCGGAGAAAGTCGGTATCCTATACTTTGTATCATCAATGCGGCCTGTCTCAAGTTGGAACCGGGCAGCTATTTCCCTGACCAGCTCCGAGACTGTGATATTCGTATAAATACTAGTATCACTGGCCATAAGATAGCGCAGCTGATCATAGCAAGTAATCTTCACCGCCTCATCCTTACCTCCGTCTATACTAAAGATATAACCATAGAAGACATTAGTACCATCTTCCATCTGGACATGGACAATGTTCCCATTGGCGTACTTAAATGCCAGTTCCTGAGCGGGTGCATTTTTGATGAGCGTAAAATCTAAGCTACCAGCCTTGCCGATCCGGCTTGTTTTCCAATTCACATCAGCGACGATCTGAGAGATGTCCCATACGTTTCCGTCTTTATTGTCGATCACGATTTTCAGCATCTTTTATTCCCTCCCTTCATCTGAACCTATTATGGCAGTTTCAACACCCGACCGATCTGCAGCCGCCTAATTTCCGCGTCCGTGATGTCATTTAGCTTTTGTATTTCCGGCCAGCGGGCACCATTGCCCAAATGCTTCTGAGCCACCGCCCACAGGGTATCCCCAGCCACCAGTGTATAGGTCTTAGGGGGCTTGGTTTCGTTGGGCCTGACCGGTGCCGGAGGCGGCACTGCCACTGTGGAAGCTGATTTATCAATAAGATCTTCTATAGGCACCTTTTGTGCCGCATAGGGGACGTAACTTTTGAGCTTAAGGGAGTATTCAAGATCTCCTGAACCGCCGGCAACCTCTTTCCAGTCAAAGCTCTCAATACTAGCCAAAGTGTTGATCTCAAATCGGTCCGAGGTAAAAATAAAGCGGATGGGTTGTTTAGACTCCATCCACCTGATGATAAGCTGGACATATTCGATAGGCTGCAAGAGTGTTTGAACTGTCACAAAGGGATAGCGCTGAGCTGGAAAGATGCTGCTGAATCCGTATTCAATGCGCTGGGGATTCTTAATAATGTTGATCTCACCCAGGGCGATGATGTCATAAGTTTTGTTGTTGCCGGACTTACTGGCGTCAAGGCTTCCCGGCATGACGGGAAGCTCGAAGGATTCGTCCCGGTTGTTGAAGCTGAGTTCAATGCTATAAGACATTGGAATCACCTGCCTTTCAAGGGTAGTGTTTATCCATACACTGCTGATGCCGACGATGCAA
Organism: Desulfitobacterium chlororespirans DSM 11544; assembly: GCF_900143285.1. Taxonomy (NCBI): domain Bacteria; kingdom Bacillati; phylum Bacillota; class Clostridia; order Eubacteriales; family Desulfitobacteriaceae; genus Desulfitobacterium; species Desulfitobacterium chlororespirans. The sequence goes on along the minus strand of NZ_FRDN01000005.1, from coordinate 429,337 downwards.
TATCTTTCTCCAGCATCATCTTAATCTTTGCCACAATAGTATCCGCATCGCTTCCGTTGCGGATGTCTCCTGTAGTCACGGATACGGTCGGTGTCAAGGTTACAAAGTTCTGGATGTTCTTCATTTCCGCCAGCTCCCGCATGATCTTCAGATCTTCACTGGAGATATCTACGGTGTCATTGATTTTGCCGATTTCGCCCACAGAATCAATAGTGTTGTTCCAAGGTCCGTTGTTGTTCCAGATCCCAGAGCCTTCATTTGTCCCCGGGTCAGGGTCTGCAGCCACCCTTTGGGCTGCACGGCTATTCAGCATTTCCTGCACTTTTTGTTCTCGCTCTGCTGCTTTCTGCGCAGCATCCTGCTCCATAGCTTTTATTGCTACATCCCCTGCTAGTCGAATAGCTGCTGCATCTTTAGCCAAATCTTTGACATTAAGATCTGCATAACCCATCATCTGGAAGTTCGTACCAAGAAGGTCATTTGATTTATTACGAAGCCAATTTATACCATCAATTACGCCGTTAATCAGGAATTCCATTATCTCCAATGCCCCAACACTCATGTCCCAAAACGTATTGACAACAGCCATTTTAATTTTCTCAAAGAAGATAGGGACTTGATCAAAAAAGTTTAATACCGCATTCCATGTTCGCATTACACCTGCCGCAAAATTATCATTAGTTTTCCAAAGATGATGTATATAAATGACGAGTCCTATGATTAAAGATATAATGAATAGTATTATGTTAGCTCTCATAGCCGCATTTAAGCTTCGCCATCCTGCACTTAAACCATTAACCGCGGCAATTTGGGCCGCTACCGCCAGTGTCATTATGCCTGTATTTATCGCCGCAACTGCCTGTGCTACTGCATTCATTTTTGATATTACAAACCATGCCGTGTAGGCGGCGACAATCCCCCAAACAATTGGCTCAATAATGGACCAATTCGATGATATAAAGTTTACTACTTGGAATAGTACTCCAAAAAGAGTCAGAATTATATTAATCGCTATATTTACCCCATAAGCTAAATTGTTAAAAAACTGCATCCCCTCGGTCGTGTCTAACCAGACACTTAATTCTTGTATACGTTTTGTGATTTGTTGCAACGGACCATCCGCTTCATTGAGTTGGCCAATCCAGAAAGAGAATTTATTTCCTAGGACTGTCATTGCCTCGCTGAAAGTACCTGGAGTCTGAAGAAATAAGCCGTTTATTCTTTCTTCTTGATTTTCGAGTGCTGTTACAATTCTGTCTGCTGTCAATTCACCTTCAGCGCCCATTTGCCTTATCTGTTCTACAGATACACCGAGACCTTCAGCAAGTATATTGGCAAACATCGGAACAGCATTTTCAATATCCACTAGCTCACTATTTCCCATTACTCCGTTTCCAAGAGCTTGTGACATTTGAAGGGTAGCCGACGATTTATCGGCAGCATTTGCTTGACCTGCTGCAAGCAACTTATTAAATCGCTCAGCAAAACCAAGCATATCTTGAGTGCTTTTAAAAACCCCTTGAGTACCCATTCCAGCCTTAACTAAAAGGTCCGCTGTTGCAGTATAGCTTGCTCTTGTGTCATTCGCGACTTTCAAAACCTGCTTTTGAAGGTCTAACAAATTCCACGTGCCATCATTTATCATGGCAATCCTTGAATTGACTGAAGTGACATCATCTGCTAGTGTCATTACTTTATTGACGCCACTCCATACCCGCTCCATGAGTGCTATGCCCTCATTAGCCAGCGTTATAGCCCCGCTTATCCTATCTATTGCTGTTGTTCCAGCCTGCGCTGATTGGTTAAATCTTTGCTGCGCTCTATTTGACTCATCAATAGCCTCACTTGTCCCATCTATTGCTACTGTTCCGGTCTGTACTGATTCATTAAATACTTGCTGCACTCTATTTGACTCATTAATAGCTTGCGTTACTTGCTTTTCTGCTGAAATCGTGAATTCTATTTCCTGAGTGATATCTTGTACTGACTGTCTCATAGCCATGGATACGTTTAGTGAAGATGCTGATGAAAATGTTGATGAAAATGTCGATGCTAATGTTGATTCTAACGTTGATGCCAATGTTGATGCTGATATAACTGTGGCCATAGCCCAAACCTCCTTTCGCCAGCTAAACTTTTATCTACACAAAGAACACACCCGTTTTGGGAGTGGTTTATTTACCATTGTATATTACCTACTACTTCTTTTTCATCGCACTTTTTTCAGCTTTTATTCGCTCATCAATACAAGCTATTACAAATGCTTTTTCTTTGTACGGCAGAGTTAAAAATTCACTTGGAAATTTACTGAATGTGTGGAGGGCATAATAAGCGTAATTAGCCTCGCCATCTCCCTCCCGAATTAGTTTTTTGCTTCTTCAATATCCTCTTCAAATGTTTTGTCGAAGCCACTAAGGGTTTGAATTTGGTTTGCTAACTCAGCAATTTCACCAGCCAGTAACACCTTGTTTAAATATTGCTCAGGAGTAATGCAGCCCATCTTTTGGATACTGTTTGCATCCTTAAATTCAGGATTAATTGTGTGGTTAATAATAATAGTCTCGTTGAATTTTCTGGTATCAAAATCAAAACTGCCTCCCTTTTTCGTTTTAATTGTTGTAGCTTTTTTTCTTGCTTCTTCAAATTCAGCGTTAGTCATAGCCTTAATCTTAAATCTTAATGGACTGCCGTTTTCATCTTTAAAACGATCAGAGATAATAACCTCATTAACAACATTATCAACTGGGTTTAGATTTAGAAACTCTTGTAATGTACTCATTCTTCATCTATCCTTTCTTTGTTTAAATCATCTTTGACTAACTGGACGGTTGATATATGGAAAGGAGACCAGACTTTCCTTTATCTGATCTCCTGATTATCTCACAGCATGATCTAACCTCAAAAAAACTCTTTTATCCCGTCACCGGCCGGCTGAACTGATCCAGCATATCAATATCCTCGAAGGTAAAGGGCATCTCCTCTTCCAAAGGATCGTCTGAAGTGATATCAAAAGACGCTGCTGTAACGCTGTCCAGATTGCAGCCCTTAAGCACAACAGTCTGCTTTCCTACACCCGAGGCCGGGTCCTCATTGACGATCTGAAGATCAAAGTAGAAATCCCGCCCGGTTTTCACATAGTCGATCATCAGCTGCCTGAACAGGCTCGTAATATAATAGATCGTCAGGGTCCCACTGCCGGTCCAGCCAGCAGCCTTCTTTCCCACATTCGTCCTGCCGAGAATAGGCACATCCGCTTTATTCTTTTCGATAGTTGCCTCAATGGATTTAGCATAAAACAACTCTTCCACCCGGCCATTGATCGTAGCAAAAGCTTTGGCCTGTTTGCCGCTCACTGCGTCTTCCACTCTTAAAAATGCCATCTTATCTCACCTGCACTTTCTATTTAATCCGCACACGAACATAAATCTTTTCAATGCTGTCTACCGGCCATGCGTAAGCCTCAATATAGACCCCATCCACATCGTTTCCGGGCTGGACTGCCAGATCAGTCTGACCATCAAAATTCTTAATTGCATCAATATCCTGCAAAGTGTTCATGTAGTTAATGCACTCTGATTTCAACAGGTTCCGTCCCTCTGCATTATTGGACACTTTACCAATATAGAACTTAGAAAAAATCCGCACAAAATCACTGTTGATTCCATCCAGGACCCTGATCACCCGGTTCTTGGCGAACTGTTTCCCTTTATCCGCCGTGAAACCGGTCAGTGTGTTAATATCCTGTTCCACCAACGCCTGGTTGTCATTAGCGGTAAATAAAAATTCCCCCGCCTGCAAAGCCGCGATGATCTGTGCATTGGTATACCGGGGGGACACATCAACAGCCCCATCATAGCCCTGATAAGTGAGGGATTCGTTCACCCGTGCCCCTGCCGTGGCACCGGCTACCCACGCTGTCGCCTGAGCGGCCGTCAAGGTAGTTCCATCAGCGAGCACCACACCGTTTTTAACACTTAGCACACCCTCATAGTCAGCCGCCGGATAGTTTTCGAGAACGACCTGGATCTTCTTCCCTTCGTCATCCCGGAGCCTTTTGGCAAAGGCAGTAAAGGTGGCTTTGAGCGCATCATCAGTGCTGGGGAGTGCAATCGTGTTAAAGTCGAAAATCTCCACAGCAGCCAGATAATCGATATAGGCCTGGTTGGTCACGGTTCCGTCAGACCCGTTCACCAGTGAAGCACCTGCTGTTTCCGTTAAGGCTCCAGTACCGGAAAAGATGACCCAATCATTTGCCGCAAGGCCGGCGATATCAGACACAGTTTGCTTATCGAGCTCGGCTCCATCCACTAAGGTGGACACATCAAACTTTGTCTCATCATCGATATTTTCCTGGATAACCAGGGCAATGTCGTTGCCACGGGCTCCACCCCACTTGGCCGTTACCGTCAAGTTTCCGACCGTCACCGCCGCCTTCGTGCCGGCGTTCAGCCGGTAGAGAAGCAACGTCTTGGCCCGTTTCAAAGCCTCATTGATCAAGCGTAATTGGGCATCCATGATGGAGTACCCCAATTTTGGGAATACATCCTCACCGGCTTCGATGGTGATCATTTTACCGGGTTCGCCCCAGCTCAGAATCAGGGGCATGGATACAATCCCCCGTTCCCCCAAAGTCCCTGCCGCTTGGGGCTCAGATTTGAAATTGATATACACGCCGGGTCTCACCTTGTTTTGAGCTGTAAATGTTCCTGCTGCCATTTTTATTTAGCCTCCTTTGTTCGAAAGTCCTCAGAAATTGAGATAACCTCACTCTTGGTATAGCTGGCACCGTCCTGAAGCAAAGCCTCCAGCACATCCCTTTGCTGCGCTGTGAATTGCTTCGATTGCAGGATCTGCAACTTTGAATATACTTTTTCAATAAGTTCATCTTTCTTAGCCACGAATAAATCCCTCCTGTTCCATGGTCTGCATCAGTGGCTCCAGTGTCGCCTCTTTTATAACCTGGAAATTATAATCCACAAAAAAATGCAGTACCCCTTCGATGAGTTCATGTCGCATTTTCGTGCCTCGCATTAGTCCGCCGCCCTCGTCAACCACTGGGATCAACTCCATTGCTTCGTACAGTTGCTCAGCCACATCGTGCATGTCATGATTTTGTCTATTCCCCTCACCTTCTCCGCCTTCTCCCTCATCTACCACTACCGGGAAGTAGCAAATATCGAAAGAGTGGTTCCGTTGATATCGCCGGCCAAGAAGCTGATTCTGCGACACCGGAAAAAGCTTGACAAAAAAACAAGGCTTATCAAAGCCTTGCCGGATCTCTTCGCCATAAACAGAGATGCCGGGGAAATGTTGATGCAGTATTGTTATCACACTGTCCCGGATCCCATTGACTGTAATAGCGCTCATTGGATCACCCCCTTCGGCAGTCGGTCATTCATGATTTGCCTCATTGCCCAGCTATTTTTCTTTCCGACATACGTCCCGGTAAAGCCGTAGTTCTTCTGATAGGCCATCCTCACCTCCTAAAAAAGGAAAGGCGCCAATCCCTCGACGCCTTTCACTGGTACCATAATACTACGGAAATGGTGTTAAATACTTCGCAAATTCTACACTTATATTAACCTCATCCTTAAAGCAAACTTCCTGATTATCCTTTTTTTATCTCCATAGTATTTTGTTTGCCCTATGTGCAACTCACCGATGATTCCAAAGTCTGTATAGCAACTCTTAAAATACTTCATCTCCACTAACCGTGTTTCCTCTTCCGACAACTCTGCTAAGACATCCTCGATGCACATCACAACATCTTTCATCCTTCTAACTCTCTGTTCATTAGCAATAACCCCTGCTACTTCATCATATGTTGGGTCACTGATCCGATTCTGTGCAAACCTCCCCGTCGGGTCTTTGCCAAGCCCCGATTTAGCACCTCTATACAGCATCTCTTTATCGTATTCACCAATAAGTTTTTTATAGGTCCGATAATTCCTAAGTTCTGCCTCGACATATTGGTGAATATGCTTCTCAATTCTTTCTTCCACCGCCGCTCCACTCCTTTATCTGCTCACACCAACTCTATCAGCTCACTGGAACATCGCACATCCACCAACATGTATTGCTGTGGTGCCCGCGTGACCCATAGTGAAGGTGCTCTTTACAACGCTTAAAAATTAATAGTTCTATTTATTTCACTTCTGATTTCTTCTATTCGCTTTACAACGTCTCTGAGGGAAATGCAATCTGATTCCCTGATTTGACGCTTCACAAGTTCCTTAAGACAATGATTGAGATCTGAGCAATAAGCAACTACTTTCAATTCTTCCTGCCCCTTTGTCTTTTTACCGTTACTAACGAATTTTGTGTTAAGAATATATTGGTATTCATCAGAGGTGATGCAGTATTTCTCATTTATATCGATTCGCATACTATCTCTCCACCTTTATATCCAACTTCTCCGCGCTCCGCCTGGAAGAGTTTTTTCCTGTAGGTTCAATCCATGGTAATCTATTCATTATCCCATCCCTGCCAATTCATTTAGATTTGCATCATTGACTATAGGATCAGTAGTGGTTTTCTAGTTTGTATAACCGCTTATGTTAGAGAACCACTACTGATCCTACTTAAGTAATCCATACAGCAGACAACTTCAACTTGATTATTAATGAGCTGATGTACTGACTTGGCGAAACATGATATACTAAGTCAGAGATTATTTTTATTCCGCCCGTTAGATCTGCCAGGACTTGCGGGCATTTTCTTTTTTGTCAGGCATTTTCATTAGCCTGACTTCCCTTCAATAGAAATGAATTCTGCATTTGCCTTTTTTCTTAAGCATTGTGGTTCACCTCCACCTTTTCCCTTTGGATAGTCAGAGCTTTATGGTCCCTCCCCTGACTAATATCTCAGCCCACTTGCTTTTAGGAAGGTTATCCAACTTTCGAGTACGATAAGACGTGATTGCCTTAAGCCACTGCAAAGGTTTTATTCTATACAGCCTGCAACCGCTCATTCACTTCACCTCCCATTCCGATCGATAATTGCTAAAATAACTACTGGCAAGGGTATCTTTGATGTTGACGTTCACACCGACGGAAAGAGTTGCAATCCTTGAAGCTTGGTTTTCACCAAACACATTCTCACCTCAACTTCATATTTCATGAACCCCCAACACCACCTTACTTCACAAATTGTGATGTGTCAACATCTTTTATTCATATTTCATGAATATTCATCTTGATTAAGATCATAGTTATCTATATAATCAACACAAGGGAGTGGTTATCAATGGAGGCAATTAAATTGAGGGTGGCGGAAAACCTACGCAAATATCGCGAAAGAAAAGGTATAACCCAAAAACAATTAGCCGACCATCTAGGGGTCAGAGATAATACGATCTCATCATGGGAGAAAGGAACCAACTCTATCGACATCTCTACTCTTCTGAACATTTGCAATTTCCTAGAGATTAACCTGGACGATATCTATGGAATAAGTGACAAAAAAATATCCCCCGTTGAATTAACGGAGGATGAACTGGCTCTTGTCTCAAATTTCCGCAAGCTGTCTCATGATAACAAAATGAAAATCTTTGGAATGATCGAATTAAAAGCTTCCGAAGATGCATGATGGGAACTTATAAGAAACCTCTAAAAAATTAAGACTCGTGTTAGCAAAATGTTGGCTATAGCCACATCGCAACACGAGTCTTACTTATTTCAGGAATTTATTTGTGGTTTAAGGCTTTACATCATGCCGCCCATTCCACCCATGCCGCCCATACCAGCCATAGCAGCCGCACCATTATCCTTTGATGGGATATCGGAAACTAAGCACTCGGTAGTAAGGAGCATAGCAGCGATGGAAGCTGCATTCTGCAGGGCAGAACGTGTCACTTTAGCGGGGTCAACGATACCGGCTGCAATCATATCTTCATATGCTTCGGTCAGAGCGTTGAATCCTACCCCACGACCGCCATTGCGAACCTTCTCCACAACGATGGAGCCTTCAAATCCTGCATTATTGGCAATTTGACGGAGAGGTTCCTCCAAAGCACGGCATACAATAGCTACACCGGTCTTTTCGTCTCCGGTCAGCTTAAGGCTGTCAAGCGCTTTAGCAGCATCCACTAACGCGCAGCCACCACCGGCTACGATACCTTCTTCAACTGCTGCACGGGTTGCAGCTAAAGCATCTTCAATGCGGAGTTTCTTTTCTTTCATTTCAACTTCTGTTGCAGCACCTACTTGAATCACAGCAACCCCGCCGGCTAATTTAGCCAAACGCTCTTGAAGTTTTTCCCGGTCGAAATCGGAAGTCGTTTCGTCGATTTGCTTTTTAATGGCTTCCACACGGCTCTTAATATCATCTTGAGAACCGGAGCCTTCAACAATGGTGGTTTCTTCTTTAGTTACGCGAATTTGACGAGCACGGCCCAGCATATCAATCGTGGTGTTTTCCAGCTTTAAGCCAAGATCCTCGGTAATGACAGTACCACCGGTGAGGATTGCGATATCTTCCAGCATTGCCTTACGGCGATCACCGAAGCCAGGAGCTTTTACGGCAACGCAGGTAAAGGTTCCGCGAAGTTTGTTCAGAATGAGGGTAGCCAAAGCTTCACCTTCGATATCTTCGGCAATAATCAGAAGTTGACGGCCGGCTTGAACGACTTTCTCAAGAACAGGGAGAATGTCGGCGATAGCGCCAATCTTTTTATCGGTAATTAAGATGTAAGGATCATTTAAAATAGCTTCCATCTTATCGGTATCGGTGATCATATATGCAGAGAGATATCCCCGGTCAAATTGCATACCTTCGACAACTTTAAGCTCGGTGGTCATTCCTTTAGCTTCTTCTACGGTGATTACGCCGTCTTTGCCGACCTTTTCCATAGCATCAGAAATCAGAACACCGATATTGTCATCGCCGGCGGAGATAGAAGCTACTTGAGCGATGGATTCCTTGCTTTCAATGGGCTTAGCATTGGTTTTAATATCATCGACAACAGATTCAACAGCCTTCTCAATACCCCGTTTGATACCCATAGGATTAGCACCGGCAGCTACATTCTTTAAGCCTTCACGGATAATCGCTTGGGCCAATACAGTTGCAGTGGTGGTTCCATCCCCTGCTACATCATTGGTTTTGGTTGCAACCTCTTTGACAAGTTGAGCACCCATATTTTCAAATGGATCTTCCAGCTCAATTTCCCGGGCGATAGTCACACCATCATTGGTAATCAAAGGAGCGCCAAATTTTTTGTCCAAAACCACATTACGGCCTTTAGGTCCAAGCGTTACTCGGACAGATTCAGCCAAGGCATTAACACCACGCTCTAAGGCGCGGCGAGCTTCTTCATTGAAAACGATTTGTTTTGCCACCTGTAAGTTCCTCCTTAAAAATCCAAAATTCAAGAGTCAATAAGTAAAAAACACTGTGCAACGTCAAGTTCATTAAGTGAATAAAGCAAAGAATAGTGTTTTAGCCAATAACCGCTAAAATGTCAGTTTCCTTAAGAATAAGATACTCTTGACCATCATACTTTACTTCAGTACCGGCATATTTGGAATAAATCACGCGGTCACCCACTTTAACATCCAGGGCGATACGCTCTCCCTTTTCCATTTTTCCAGGTCCTACTGCAACGACTTCACCTTCTTGAGGTTTTTCCTTAGCGGTATCCGGCATAATGATTCCGCTTTTTGTCTTTTCTTCCATGGGGAGTGCTTTAATGACTACCCGATCACCTAGAGGCTTAATGTTCATTGAAGAAAGTCCCTCCTTAAGAGCTTAAATATTATTTTGATATTGTTAGCACTCATTCCTATTGAGTGCTAACATCATACTATAATAATATGCAAGGTGGATGAAGAAATCAAATCCTGTCATTTGCGTTTTTAAGAGATTTACAAGCGAAAACCTTCTATTTTCTCCTTATATCTTCCCCTTATTGCACCACTCTTAAATTGACAGAATCTCATCGCTTCGACTTGCATTCACTAAGCAATATATTGACCAGTCCCCGGGGGGTTTATTCATCCTGGGGCAAAAAATCATCACGACATCTAAGAAGAAGGGATATCCAGCCCTCCTGGCCAAATATCCCTTCCTCTAATTCTTTTCCGTGCCTGCTCAATTTTTACACAGAAAGTCATCAATGAGCACTTAACTTTTCATAGCGTTTGCGAATCTCCTCTATTGCCGAACCCAGAACGGCTTGAACCATAGAATGAGCGAGATTCAAAAGATAGACCTTTGTTTTACCGATCTTTAAACTTGAATCGGCATATTCTTGTTCAAGAAGAATCCCCTCTCTTAATGCGTAGCGAATAAGCTCTTTCACTTGGGATATAGTAACTCCCAGATGATCCGACAGGGCGAGCCTCGCTTTGGTGGAAGCAATATACGTCATGCTTAGCTGAAGCTGAGCTAAGATTGAGATTGCTTGTTCGAGATCCTTTTCAGGCTCATATTCCTGCGGTCGCTCCTGAGGGAGAAACTCGCCGAAAAAGTCTCCTGAATCACTAAAGGCTTGAAGTTCGTGGTGCATGCTTCCCTTCACGCCAATGACTTTAACATCTTTTCCCCAGGCCCTTACTTTGCGAACTAAAGGCAAAAAATCTCCATCCCCAGTTAGAAGAAGAAACACATCAAAGGTTGCGGTACGGGTCAGCAAGATCTCCTGCGCTTCCAATATGAGCTCCACATCCGCCGCATTCCGCCTTAATCCTGTACTGGCAAAATTGTTCTTTCCGTAAACATGGCGTGTATATACATGAATCTTCTCAAAGGAAGTCTGGGCACGCCAGAATTCTTCCCGATCGAAATTAGCATAGAGATAAATAGCAGATAGAACATAGTCATTTTGTTTAGCATACAGTTGAATGGATTCCATAAGGATTTCCGGAGTTAATTCATAACCTTGTTCAAAGAGTCCAGTCCATATATTTTCATAATCAATAAAAGCAATCGCCTTCAAAACAATGTCACCCCATTTCCACTTTCCCTTACTATAGAGTACGCAGGAAAAGGACAGGAGTGACAAGCAAAAAAAATTTTATATTAAATTGAATCTAAAAAACCTAAAAAATACGCTGAAGATGCCTATTGATGAACAGGCGCAGCACACTCGCTGGCCTCGCCTTTGAGGATCTGAATTCCATGGGGCAAAGCAGGGACAAGAGCTGCCCAACACTCCTTACAGGCCTTAGGCGAACCCGGCATATTGATGATTAAAGTCTGCTTGCGCAAGGCCGCTACTGCCCGGCTCAACATAGCCTTCGGAGTAATTTTGTAGCTTTCATAACGCATCACTTCAGCAATCCCAGGGACCATACGATCCGCAATAGCAATCGTCGCCTCCGGGGTGACATCACGCAGGGAGAAACCTGTGCCACCTGTGGTCAGAATAAGGTCTAAGCCCTCTTCATCAGCCCACTTTTTCATCGTTTGGGCCAAAAGTTCCCGATCATCCGGAAGAATGGTATAGAGAACAACCTCACCGTCAATCTCTTTCACCAGTTCCTTGAGAACAGCACCGGAAAGATCCTCTCTTTGCCCCTGAGATCCTTTATCACTGGCGGTTATAACTCCAACTCTCAACATTACTCCATCACCTCAACACTATCTCCCACACTTATAGGGCCGCCGTCCAGAACACGGATGAAGATCCCTTCCTTGGGCATAACACAGTCTCCCGCTTGATAATAAATAGCACATCGGGTGTGACATTCTTTACCGATCTGTGTCACTTCGCCCACGCCGGTTTCACCAATCTTTAATTTTGTGCCCAAGGGCAGACTAACCAGATCGATTCCTTCGGTGGTTAAATTCTCGGCAAAATCTCCCGGTCCCACATCAAGCCCCATATCCTGCATCTTCTTGATGCTTTCCATCGCCAGCAAGCTTACCTGACGATGCCAATCCCCGCCATGAGCATCTCCTTCGATACCAAAATTAACCTTCAGCACTCCCTCCCCTACATTTTTTTTCCGCATCCCTTTTTTCTCACTTGTACAGACTGCGATAATCTTCGCCATTATCGTTCCTCCTAATTCGCTTCAAATTAATTCGAATTTATCCCTTTAAATTATGCCCTTTAAGTGGTCTTCACGAATAAAGTGCCCGCTCTTGCCGCCGGTTTTCTCCATAAGCCGGATATCGCCGATGACCATGGTCTTGTCAATAGCCTTGCACATATCGTAAATAGTTAAGGCAGCAACACTGACAGCCGTAAGAGCTTCCATCTCAACCCCGGTTTTACCCGTGACTTTGACAATTCCTTCGATTTCTATGGTTCCGGGAGGAACAATTTCGAAATTCAGCTTTGCCCCTGTAATAGCCAGAGGGTGACACATGGGAATCAGATTTGAAGTTTGTTTGGCTGCCATGATTCCCGCGACCTGGGCCACCGCCAACACATCCCCTTTGGCAATCTGTCCTGAGCGAATCCTCTCCAAAGTCTCCGCCTGCATTTCTACTCTACCCCGGGCAGTAGCCACTCGGGTCGTCTCCGCCTTATCTGAGACATCCACCATACGTGCCCGGCCTTCTTCATCAAAATGTGTCAGTTCCATAATTATCCTCCAATCTGGGACATAATCCGTTGATCCTGCCAAGCCTGATCATTCATATGATGTTCAGCCGGCTTATTCCAAATCGCTTGGGCAAAAACATCCCTGACTTCATTATCACTCTTGTTGGAGCGAAGCACTTCACGAAAATCCACTTCTTTGGAACTGTGCAAGCACAGGCGCAGCTTCCCGTCGGGAGTCAGGCGAATTCGATTGCAAGTGCTGCAGAAATGTTTGCTGATAGCGCTGATAAAGCCCACACTGCCCTTAAAGCCCTCTGAAGTGATATATTCTGCAGGACCTCCCCCTTGAATATCGTGAGTGGCTTTAAGGCCCTCTAAACCCAGTATTGCTTTCATCTCATCGATAGATACAAAATCACTGCGCTTATCCGAGCTGATTCCGATCGGCATCAATTCGATAAAGCGAACATGAAGCGGATAGTCACGAGCTAATTCCATAAAACGGGGCAGCTCATGGCTATTGAAATCACGAACAACCACCACATTAAGCTTAACCGGATGCAGCCCTACTTCGAGAGAGCGGTGTATTCCCTGAAAGACTTTCTTAATATCCCCACCACGGGTAAGTTCCCGGAACCTATCTTCATTGAACGTATCCAGGCTTATATTGACCCGATTAACTCCCGCCTTTTTCAGATCTTCTGCCATGTCCGCAAGAAGTATCCCATTGGTGGTCAGCATCAAATCTTCCACTCCTGGAATTTGCGAGGCATTCTGCAAAAATTCCAGGACTCCGGACCTAATTAAGGGTTCCCCGCCGGTGATGCGGAACCGTCTAAAGCCTAAGGTAGTGCTAATCCGCATGACACGCAGTATTTCCTCATAGGTTAAGATGCGCTCATGAGGAATCCATTGAACTCCTTCAGCGGGCATGCAATATTTACATCGTAAATTGCAGCGATCTGTAATGGAAATCCTCAGGTATTCGATCTGGCGCCGATATTGATCTTGCATAGATTCCCCTCACCTTCACGTTCATTATTCCACAAAATAAATAAGCCCCACGGTCTGTAAAACCGCGGAGCTCCCGCATACCCTACAGACTCCTTTCCAAATGGGAGGCATTACTGTTTCCAATAATACCCGGTGCAGAATGCACGACTGGCAAACCATAGCTCACTTTAGGTTTCCAGTTTCGGAGCACATAAACATATTCTATTTGCTCATCATACCATATTTAAAAAAAATTATAGAAGAATGTACTACTTGTAGTATACACCATTTTGGAGATTGCAAAAAGAGGTTCAAAGGAATAATATTTCTTAATCCTTATTAATATTTCTTAATATATTCCAGATAAATAACATTTTTTCCATTAAAAATAATAAAGAATGTTCTTTTTACAGCATTAATTACTCTGACTATTATGTTGCCGCAGCTCCAGGCACTCTTGAGGCGTATTCATATTGCTTAAAAAAAGATGCATTGCGGGAAAATCTCGGAAATCCTTTTCCCTTATATAACGCACTCTGCTGTATTGCTGAACAAGCTTTGTCAGTTTAAGATGCTTTGCCTTTAAGCTCTCGGCAAGCAAAGGGAGGCAATTTTTGTGGTAAAAAGCATGCAGAGGGTGAACTCCACCATCAATCTCGGGAACTAAAATATCCTCTCCTTCAATTTCCCCAGCCATAAATCGAATCACCTCTGTATTCAAAAAAGGCATATCGCAAGCAGCAAAAAAGGCATAATCATAGCGGGCTTCTCGCAAGCATGCTTCCAATCCACCTAACGGCCCATGATCCGGATAGTTATCCTTGATCACCTTTACTCCATAGTTAGCGTAAAGCTCCGGATGATTGCTGCTAATCATCACTTCCGCAAAAACCGCATTGAAGACAGCTAAGCTGTGTTCGATGAGCGGTGCCCCATCCCATTCAATAAAAGCCTTGTTGCAACCCATGCGGGAACTTTTCCCACCGGCCAGAATAATCCCGGTCATCGGCAGAAGGGTTTGTCCATAATCAGCACCCATATCATATATCTCCCTTGTCTCTATCAACGTTTAAACTTTTGTCTTATATTGTAACATAGATAGAGAAAACATGCCTAGGGTAGAGCTTTAGAAGGTTTTAGCCATTGCTGCCTTTTTTTGTAACAAAACGAGAGTGCCCCACGCTATATACTGGATATAGCCAGACACTCTCCTATTCTTATCCACTCCGCGGATAAGTCAACTACGCTTCAGATAGAGTTGAAACTCCACCTGAAGCGAGTTTTCTTTATTGCTTAAATTACTTCAGAGCTTCCACACGCACACCACAGACCTTATATTCGTAGGTCTTGGTTACTTTATCATACGCTCCGTTGGTTAAGACATTGGTCGGTGACTCCCTGTAGTGCAGGGTCATAAAGAGCACTCCCGGCGGAACTCGTTTGGTTACCCAAACCTTGGTTACTACTTCGCCGCGGCGGGAAACTACCTTGATTTTCTCTCCATCCTGAATCCCCAATCGCCGGGCGTCCTTAGGATTAAGCTCAGCCAATTCTTCGGGGGCATGCTCATCCAGCGCCGCCGAAAAACGGGTGGAGATGTTATAATGCTGCAGCTTGCGGCCCGTGGTCAGCAGGAATGGGTACTCTTCATCAGGCAGCTCATCCGGCAGTTGATGCTCAATCACCATGAACACGCCTTTACCGCGGGTAAATTTCCCTGCATGCAGGAACTTTGTGCCCAGATGTTCGGCATGGGGAACCGGCCATTGCAGACCTTTTTTGCCCAGACGCTCATAGGTAATGCCGGCAAACTGCGGTGCCAGCGAGGCAACTTCCAGCATAATCTCTGCGGGCGATGGGTAAGTCATCGGGTAACCCATCCGGTTGGCAAGCTCGCAAATGATTTCCCAGTCGGCCTTCGTATTGGCGATCGGCTTAATCGCCCGATTAACCCGTTGCACCCGGCGCTCGGTATTCGTGAACGTGCCGTCCTTTTCCGCAAAGCTGGCCCCCGGCAAAATGACATCGGCCAGTTCGGCAGTCTCAGACATAAAGATGTTCTGAACAACCAGGAAATCCAGAGCCCCCAGGCCTTTGCGCACATGATTGGCGTCGGCATCGGTCAGCACAGGATCTTCTCCCATGATATACATGGCCCGCAATTCTTTCTTGACCGCTGAATCAAACATATCCGGAATCATGAAGCCCTGATTGGGATTAAGGGAAACTCCCCAGGCCTCTTCAAACTTAGCCCGCGCTTCTGAGTTGGTAACACTCTGATAGCCGGGGTAAACATTGGGCAGAGCTCCCATGTCGCAGGCTCCCTGTACATTGTTCTGCCCTCGCAGCGGGTTGACCCCGGAGCTTTCTTTGCCGATATTTCCGGTCAGCATGGCCAGATTGGCCAGGGACATAACATTATCCGTACCACAAACATGTTCCGTGATTCCCAGAGTGTAGAAAATCTGAGCTCGCTCCACACTGGTGTAGAGACGGGCAGCTTCTGCCATCAGCTCCACGGGAACTCCAGTAATTTTGCTGACTTCTTCCGGCGGGAATTTCTTGAGATTTTCCCGGAGTTCTTGATAGCCTTCGGTTCGTTCCTCAATAAAAGCACGATCCTCCCAGCCATTCTCAACAATGATGTTCATGATCCCGTTGATCAGGGCAATATCCGTACCTGGTTTCAATCTCATCCAGATATGAGCATCCCTGGCCAGCTCGATCTCCCGTGGATCAGCAACAATAAGCTTGGCGCCCCGAGCCAGAGCCTGCTTCATCTTGGTGCCGATAATCGGATGGGCTTCTGTCGTATTGGAACCAATCACAAACATGACTTCAGCATTAGGGATTTCATTGATAGAATTAGTCATCGCTCCTGAACCAAATGAAGTGGCAAGACCTGCCACAGTGGGAGCGTGTCAGGTACGGGCGCAGTGATCAACATTATTGGTTCCGATCACTGCGCGCATAAATTTTTGCATCAGGTAATTTTCTTCATTAGTACAGCGGGCCGAACTCAGTGCTGCAAAAGAATCTGGCCCATAGTCCTCTTTGATCTGGGAGAACTTTGCGGCTATTAAATCAAGGGCTTCATCCCAGCCTGCCGGGACGAATTCCCCATCCTTTTTAATCAAAGGGGTGGTCAGACGCTGGGGGCTGTGGATCAAGTCCATACCAAAACGGCCCTTGACACAAAGGGCTTTACCATTCACCGGTGCCTCCGGATTGGAGGTTACCCCGATCACTTTGCCATTGCTGACATTTAAATCAAAATTACAGCCTGTGCCGCAGAAAGGGCAGGTGGTCTGTACTTTCTCAATATTCCAGGCCCGCGCCTGGCCGACCATCTTTTTCTCCACCAAGGCCCCCACCGGGCAAACCGAAACACAGGAACCGCAGAAAACGCATTCCGATTCACTATAAGGAACATCAAAGGCCGGTCCCACTTGGGAGTCAAACCCCCGCTTAAAGAAATCCAACACACTTCGCCCCTGAATCTCTTCACAGGCCCGCACACATTTGCCGCAGAGAATACATTTATTCGGATCTCTGAGAATAAAGGGGTTGCTGTCATCAAGAGGCAGCTCACGCCGTTCTCCCCGGTAATCTTCGCCAGTCACACCATATTCATAGGCATACTGAGCCAGCGCACAATCTCCCATCTTCTGACAGGTCATGCAATCCAAAGGGTGGTTCGCCACTAAGAGCTCCAGAATCACCTTGCGGGACTTGCGCACCTTTGGTGTCTGAGTCTTCACAACCATCCCCTGGGTCACCTGGGTAACGCAGGAAGGCGGCAGATTGCGCATTCCTGCGATCTCAACAATACAAAGGCGGCATGCCCCGGCATTGGTGAGTTCCGGATCCTGGCAAAGGGTTGGAATCGGAATATCGTGCATACGGCATGCTTCCAAGACCGTGCTTCCTTTGGGTACGACAACTTCTTTTTCGTCAATGGTTAAGTTGAGCCATTCCACTCAATCAACTCCTTCTTCTAGGCCCGGATAACCGCGCCAAACTTGCAGGAATCCATACAACTTCCGCAGCGGATACATCTTTCCCCATCGATAACATAGGGGGTATTCTTATTGCCGCTGATACAGTTAGCCGGGCAATTTCTGGCACATAGTCCGCATTTTTTACATTTTTCTGCATCGATCGAGTAGGTCAGAAGCTCGCTGCAGACTCCGGCCCGGCATTTTTTGGCGTGGATATGCTCTTCAAATTCTTCCCGGAAATACTTTAAAGTAGCCAGGATAGGGTTGGGCGCATTCTGACCTAAGCCGCACAGTGACGTTTCTTTAACTGTGTAGGCCAATGTTTCCAGTTTTTCAATATCATCCTCCCGGCCTTCACCACGGGTGATGCGATCGAGAATCTCCCACATCCGTTTATTCCCTTCACGGCAGGGGGTACATTTTCCGCAGGACTCACTCTGGGAAAAGTTCAGGAAAAAGCGGGCAATATCCACCATACAAGTGGTTTCGTCCATAATAACCAGACCACCGGAACCAACCATAGCACCGGCTTTAGTTAGGGTGTCATAATCCACTGGGAGATCCAGCATATCTTCCGGCAGGCATCCCCCTGAGGGACCGCCGATCTGGACTGCCTTGAACTTTCCACCATCTTTAATGCCGCCGCCGATATCGAAGATAATATCCCTTAAGGGCATTCCCATGGGGACTTCAACCAATCCTGTGTTATTAACCTTACCTGTTAGCGCAAAAATTTTGGTACCCTTGCTCTTTTCCGTTCCGTACTGGGCATACCATTGGGCTCCATTTCTCAAGATATGAGGAATATTGGACCAAGTCTCAACATTATTGATGTTGGTGGGCTTACCCCATAATCCGCTTTGGGCCGGGAAAGGAGGCCGCACACGAGGCATACCGCGTTTGCCCTCAATAGATGCCATCAAAGCGGTTTCCTCACCGCAGACAAAGGCTCCGGCTCCGGCGTTGATTTTCAAATGAAAGTTAAACCCGGAGCCCAAGATGTCTTTTCCTAAGAATCCAGCTTCTTCAGCCTGTTTGATGGCAATTTGCAGGTTCTTGATCGCCAGAGGGTACTCTGCACGGCAGTAAACATAGCCCTCGTCAGCACCAATGGCGTAAGCACCGATCAGCATACCTTCAATGATCGCGTGAGGATCTCCCTCAAGAAGGCCGCGATCCATAAACGCACCTGGATCCCCTTCGTCAGCGTTACAAATCACATATTTTTTGTCCGATGGAGTAGCCCTGCATAAGCTCCATTTCAGACCAGTTGAGAAACCGGCCCCTCCCCGGCCACGCAAGCCGGATTCCTTGACCTCTTCGACAATGGCCTCCGGGTCCATAGTAAGGGCTTTTTTTAAGCCTTCATAACCTTTGTGAGCCAGATAGTCATCAATTTTGGTGGGATCGATAAATCCACAATTTTTAAGAGCAATACGAGTTTGCTTAGCAAAAAAGCTGATGTCCTCATAACTTAAAGCAGGTTCCCCCGACTGAGGATCCACATAGAACAGGCGCTCCACTTTTTCCCCTTGAGCTAATTCCTTCTCTACCAGTTCCGGAATATCTTCCGGCTGAATTCTCCGGTAGAATCTTTGCGCAGGTTCAATAACTAAAGTCGGCCCTTGCTCACAAAAACCACGGCAACCCGTGGCAATGAGCTCCACATCTTTTGCTAACCCTCGACGTTCTATCTCCACGTTCATTAAGTCTATAATTGTATTAGCTCCTGAAGAGATACAGCCTGTACCTGCACAGATAAAAACCTGTTTTTTAGCTTCTGTGTTCATCCCTATTCCCCCTACTTATACTCTGCCAGGATTCCTGGGATTTGATCTGCATTCAATCTTCCGTGGACATTCCCATTAATGGACATAACGGGAGCTAATCCACAGGCCCCAATACAGTTGACAATCTCTAAAGTAAAGCGCCCGTCTTCCGTGGTCTGCCCATCTTTAATCTTTGTATCCTTCTCTATAGCTTCCAGAACTTTAGCGCCTCCTCGAACATGGCAGGCAGTACCTAAGCAGACACTAATCACATTGCGCCCCATAGGGGTAAGGCGGAATTGAGCATAAAATGTAACGACTCCATAAACCTTAGCCGAAGGTATGCCCAGTCCCCTGCTGATGTGCTTTATCACATGTTCAGGCAAATACCCATAAAGTCCTTGCGCCTCCTGCAAAACAGGAATAAGCGCCCCTTTCTCCCGCTTATAATGAGCTAATATCTGATCCAATTGCTCCTCTTTAGGATCAACTAACTCCTTACACTCCTCACACAAAATAGTTCTCCTCCCTTTTGCACTAAATTCAAAGCGTTTCTTGGAAACGCATGGCACCCTGTTCAGTGATCAACATATCTACCTTCTTATCGTAAACTTCAACGGGGATTCTGTCTACAATTTGGCAGTGAAAAGCGAGAGCAATCTTAGGCGTTCCTTCTCTCACCCTTTCGAAAAATCGATCATAATATCCGCCGCCATAGCCAAGGCGATTTCCCTGCCCATCAAAGGCGGCCCCAGGAACAAAGATACCGTCGATCTCCAAAGGATCAACCTCAGTGAGCTCCTGCTTTTTGGGCTCACGGATCCCCCACATTCCCGACTCAATATCTTTTTCCAAATCTCCGATAAGTGCCGGTATAAGCACCCCTTTAGGGGCACATCGCGGCAATACCAACCGCTTCCCCAAGTCCAGGACCTTCTGGGCCAGCTCAGTCGTCTCTACCTCATCACGGAAATTCATAAACAGCATGATCGTACCTGCTTCTTGAAACTCACGGGTCTGAGTCACGATAGCCCGAATCCTTTGGCTTTTAGCAGCCCGTTCTTCCGGTGTCAACGCTGATCGCAGGGACAGTACATGTTCCCGCAATAACCGCTTCTCCTCAGACACCTTTCCATCCTCCTTCATATCCCCTATTAAAACAAAAGCAGCTCTTCCATTTTAGCGAAAATTCAGTCAATCCTACTAATGGATTCGTCAAAGATTAAAATATTCCTTCTCCAAACTTCGATAAAAATACTTTAACTGCTCACTATGCTTGCTAATTAAGGTTAGCCCAAAACCAAAGGCACCAAAACAGGAACTAAAAGTGATAAAGAAAGACCGCTTATTATAGCCACTATACTGACACCTTTCGGTCCCACCGCCACCAAGAGAGGAAGAGTGGAGTCCATAGCTGTTGCCCCACTGGGAGCAACAAGAGCCAACGGTCCCACTCTCCTGGCTAAAAAAGGGGCAAATATTATGGCTAAAACCTCTCTGAATATATTGCTCAAAAAAGCGATAGTACCCAAGGAGACCGAATGAAGGTCAGAGATCAAAACCCCAGATAAGCTGTACCACCCAAACCCGGCACCAACTGCTCCCCCTTCGCGAAGATTCCACCCAAAGCACAAACCCACCAGCATAGCCGCTCCAATACTGCCGAGCACCACACCCGCAGGTGCTAAAAACACCTGCCAACCGACTTTGAGCATATGCCTCCAGATATCGCGATTCAAGCCTAAATCAATGCCTACCATAACCAAAGTAAAATCAAGGGCTAACGTCGTAATGGTCGGTAAATATACCGTCCATACCTGAGGGAAAAAAATCATCCCGCCGAAAACTCCTGCGATAAACGCCCCAATAATTGTAAACGTCATACGATAGGGATGAGCCGTCTCGGTACTATCGACTTCCAGCTTATCCTGCTGTGGAACCATGCCCGCTTTCCCGATAAAAGCTCTTTCTAAAAGCAGAACAGCCCCTACACTGCCTATAATTGCCGCAACGGCAAATAGAAAAGCCTGCAACCCAAAGTTCCCCAGCTGGGAAAGAGTGTCCTGATCAACCCCAATACGTAAACCCATGGTCAACAAGAGAATCAATACCCCGATCATCATCCCCTGACCCGCTTGATTCAAGACAGCCTTAGGCAATAAACGAAACCATCCTACAAAAGCTCCTGCTATGAGGCAGACAAATAAAACCCACATGTTCGTTCTCCGTTCTTAATTAATAAAATAAACTAGTGCCCTGTCAACCTTAAAATTACACTATAATGGCGAGCCAATTTATAGCAAGACAAGGCGGAGGATTGAGGCATACCGAGCGTATGGCGATTGACGACAACGCAGTATTGCTGTAAATTGGCCGCCAGGATAGGTGAGATTTAGGGTTGACAGGGCACTAGCTTCCAATCGTCTAAAAGAGCTCCCCCCCATGGTATATGAAACTCTATAAAAACATGTTTCTATTTTATCTCGAACAAAGGGTAAAAGAAAAGTACTTTGTGAACTTTTCTATTTTTAAAGTTATCCCCATATCCATCCCCTCAAAAACCCCCTTGTTCCTAACTTATCCACATTATCCACAGGACCTGTGGGTAATTAGTTGCAATACTTGCTCACAAATCCAACACCTCTCAGCCCGCCAATATCAGTTAGTCACAGAGTTATCCACATTGTCCACAGAGTTAACTATCCACAGAACATATTATCCCTCGCAAAACTGCTTACCCGAATGTCCTACCGACTAGTGCATAGTGCCTTTTCAACTGTCCTAATCCCATATCTTTTGTTATAATCAAAGCAATACTCCATGAATTTTCCATGTTTATTCCTGAACAATGGAAGGGGAGAAAAAACTATGTCAAGATATCAATTGGATGAAGGAACATGGGAAATGTTATTTTCCCTTGGAACGCTTCAGAATTTCAAAGCAGGTGAAATTATATATTATCAAGACGAACTCAATACAGGCTTAATTTGTTTAAAAAAAGGTCAAATAAAAAACTGCCTCTTTATGCTTGATGGAACAGAGAAGCAGCTAAACATTCTCAGTGCCCCGAGTATCACTGCCGAGACATCTGTCGTCGACGACGGGAGGAGTATCTGCAGTGCGGTGGCTATTACTGATGTAACCCTTTCGATTATCACTCAGGATAAAGCACGTAAGATTCTCTTTCAGAATCCTCAATTGATGGATCTTACCCTTCATATCATGGCCAAGAAAATGAGAACAATTTTGATGCAATTAGAGGGTGTCGTAACAACGATCCCTCAGCGTTTGGCCCGCATGCTTTTAGCCATCGAAGAGTACGGTATTTATACCCATGAAGAACACAGTGATCGGCTGATTATTACTCACGACACTATGGCTCGATTCCTCGGAACCACCCGACCGAAAATCACAGAATTCTTAAGTGAATTTACCAATGCCGGCATCATCGAAAGAGGGCGTGGCTACATTAAAATTGTCAATCGAGAAAAGCTTGAAAAAATCCGGGAGCAAGGTATGCGGAGCCATTGAAAAGCCATCAACAACTAAATCAGTAATAACAGGACTACCTGCTTAATGATAAATCATCATACACTAGGTAGTCTTTTATTGTTTGAGTCAAATTTATTGTGACTTAATTTTTCAGCATGGAACAAAACAAGAGAAGAGCTCCACAAGTGATTGAGAAGCTCTCTACAGTAGAGCGTTTAAAAGAGTGCCCTTCTATCTTAGAGGACGATAATCTTGGGTGCCGTTTTGTGAATCTTTTTCGCACCCGTTTCAGTAACATAGTAGTTATCGTTGATGTAAACTGCCCGAACATCATCGATGAAGTAGGGATGCAAAGAAATGTTCATTCCTGGTCTGATCTCCATATCTTCTTTCCCGTATTTATGATCAATCATAAACGCAGGACGTTCGATAAGATCATAACCTTGGGAGTGTCCATAGAGACGTCCTTCTTGGCAATAGCCTCTTTCAGATACAAATGCATTGTATTTCGCAACGACTTCGTTGGCATTTCTGCCCGGTGTTAACAGGTCAGCAGTCAATTGTTGAGCTTCCGCAGCAACATCCCAAGCAGCTTGAAGTTCTTTGAATGGTTCACCGAAGCAGAAGTTTCTAGCTGATTCACAATAGTATCCGCCTGGACCGTTTACTTCGATTAAAAGTATACCATAGTCCCCTTCTTTAACGGTACGGTTTGCATATTGGAAGGTGGACATTCCGCAAGGTTTACCTGGTGCTGCAGTTCCTATAAAGAGCAAGTGTTCCTCACTGCCTAAATCAGCCGCAAGTTGCGCAACTTCAGCGCGGATTTGGTATTCTTTCATATTCGGTTTAACAATGGCCGGAAGAGCTGCCCAGAGCAGATCATGAATACGAGCTGTTTCACGGACGTATTCCATTTCTTCATCGCTTTTCAAAGCTTTAATCATGTCGAAATCGTTAGTAATATCTACAAACTCAACATTCGGGAAAGCAGTGACGACTTTTTCCATTAAACCAGCAGTTATGGAGGCTTTGCCAATCCAGCCAATTCTCTTTGGATTTCTTTTACGAATATAGTCAATGACTAAACCGGCTTCGGAATCTGCAGTATAGTTAAGGGTTGGGGCAAAGGGGGCATAAAGTACCTCTTTTACACCTCTTAAAGCCCATTGAGGAATTCTTGATGCGGAGCTTCTAACCAAGGTCATGGGTTCGTCTATGGGGAACAGAACCGTCATATGCAGGTTATATTCGGCAGGGATATCCGTAAACCAGCGAACATATCCTCCTAAGTGCATGTTATTGCCTTGCGTCAAAACGAGCTCAATGTTTTGCTCTTTCATTAAATCTCTATTAGCAGCCCATCTTCTGTTTAATTCTCGATCAGAGATAGGTCTTCTGATTCTTTCAGCTACACTCATGATGGTCACTCCTTTCCTATGATTAAGTGCGGAATACGGTTAACGGTGTTTTGTGCAATTTTTGAAGGCCATTGGGTTTGAGCAAATAGCTGTCAGCAGCATAGACCGTTCTTTCCGTGGAAACAAGGTTGGTATTCACTGCCAGACACATGTCTTTAGCCAGCTTCAGGGTTTCACCCGGCTGAATGCTGGGCCTTTCAATCCAGTCATAACCTTGTCCATAAGCAAAGATTCCTTCTTCTTGAGCATAGCCTTTACTTGCCAAGTATTCATTGTATTGAGCAAAGATAACTTGAGGATCCGTTCCCACTTGAAGCAGCCCAGCTAATTTTTCCTGGGCAGCAATCGCTTCTTCCCAGCTCTTCCTCAAGGAATCAGAGGGCTCACAGCCGATGGAGAACATTCTGCCGACTGTGGTAAACATTCCTCCAGGTCCGCTGCATTCTAAACGAACATAGAGTTCATCCCCTTGTTGGAGAGTTCTGTTTTGGAAGAAACTTGGATACAAGTTGAACTTTTCACCACGAGGTGCGCTTCCGATCATGACAACCATTTCTTCGCCACCATGATCAGTGATCAATTGCATTATTTTGTTACGAACTTCATACTCACGAACACCTGGTTGGGCAACAGCCGGAATATATCCCATAACTTTATCTTGGATTGCGGCGGATCTTTCAATAGCTACAATTTCATCTTCACTTTTTAGGGAGCGGATTTCGTCAATGATTGAGGAAGCGTCGACAATTTCAACACCAGGAAGATTCTTTTTTACGTAATCGTAGTAGTTCCACATCATGATTTCCATACCGGCAATGCCGATTTTCTTGGCCTTGTTTTCTTGGCACCAGTTGACGAACATCTTGCCTTCCCAATCCCAGGTGTAGTTAAAGACGGAAAAGTAGGGATTGCTATCCCATGGTTTACCGATTCTCAACAGGTGTGAGGGGGGATAAAGATCAAGGGGCGGCCCACTGCAGGCAATATAGCCAATTTCACCTTCGAGGGGGATGAAGGATGATTGGGGATATTGGTTTTCAGCAGTAGTATCCGTCAGCCAACGGTTAGTTCCCCCCACATATTGAGTGATATTTTGGGCCACAATCACATCAATTTGTTTCCGCTTCATGGCTAATCTCAATTCACGTGAACGTCTTTCCAATTCTTTGGTGGGAATTGGGGCTTTCAGTCTTTCATGAAATACCTCTGTCATGATTCTTCCTCCTTCTTTTTTGGGTTATGATATTCCCTGACTCTATTGTAGATTAACTACTTGTGAAGCAATGTTCCGAAAGATACAATGAGCCCGAAATTAGTGGCTAAAGACAAATTTAGGCCTTAGATATAATACTGGGATTCGACTTGATCATCTCAGCATTTGGCTTGGTCATCAGGATGGCAATACAACCAACCACTGCAGGGATGATGAAAGTCAAGAATACGACATTCACAGGGACATTGGCACTGAGCTGCACTCCCACAACTGTAGGTGCTACGGCACTTCCTAAACGGGATACTGCAGACCCCCAGCCCATTGCTGTACCACGGATAGCGAGAGGATAGAAATCTGGAACAGTTGCTAAGGTAATGCTCTGAATAAGAGTAACTCCACAGCCGGCTAAAAAAAGCACAATATAAAACACAATCATAGGCAACTGAAAACTGAGAAGGCTGATCGTAATCGCGCATAGGAGGTAAAGAGGCGGCATTACTTTTCTGTAGCCATATTTATCGCCAAGTCGTCCAACGATAGGAGTTGTCAATACTCCACCCAGAAGGAATACAGCTAAGAAAACAACACTGGACTTTAGAGGATAACCCAGCATAGTCATTAATTTAGGCAGCCACGTGGATACACCAAAGAAGAGGTAAAGGTTGCAAAAGAAAGTAATCCATATGAAGATCGTATTTCCAGCATAACCATCTTTAAATAAATTTGTGATCGAAACCTTTTGGGTATTGGTTTGACTGATTTCATAAATATCGTTTTCAACTTGTTTGAAGTCCGGATTGGCTTTGCCCAGTACTTTTTTGATTGTCTTGGACTCCCCTCTGGGAACATAGAATTTCATTGAGTCAGGGACATGGCTGACAACGAAAGCAACTACCACTAAAGCAACAAGAGTGAAAAGATAAAGCGCCTTCCAGCCGAGGGGTTCAAGAAAAGCAACCCCTGCTAAGGAAGAAAACAACTGACCAAGAGGAATGCCAATCATAACCATAGTGAGGAGTAAGGTGCGGTTAGCTCTTGGAGTATACTCAGACAAAAGGCTAATAACCACCGGTGTAATAGCGCCCATGCCCATACCGGCAATAAAACGAACAACGACAAAAAGATGATAGCTGCTGATTAAAGCAACAAGGGCGTTAAAAATGGAGTAGATGAAGATCCCGATAATGATAACTTTCTTCCGACCGATAACATCGGAGAGCATACCAAAGAAAAGCGCACCAAACATCATGCCATACATCCCGGCACTGGCTAAGAGGCCGGTTTGAGTAGGGCTAATCCCCATATCTGCCATGATGCTTGTTAATGTAACTCCATAAACACCCATGTCATAGCCATCAAATATAAGGGCTAATAACAAGAGGATAAATACCCCAAAGAAAAACTTATTAAATTTGCCCTCGTCGATGACCTTATTAACATTAACCCGACGTGCAGCACCATTCTCAAGGGTTTTACTAACAGTTGTATCGCTCACTGTTCTTACCTCCACTCTCGCTAAATTCATTAATGATTAACGGTTCGCTCGTAATTTGCTTCGATGGCCCGTATTAAGAGTGCGATGGTTTCTACCATTGGCGTTGGAACTCCAAGGCGTTTTCCTTCTTTAACAATTGCCTCGTTGATGCTGCCTATCTCGGTTTTTTTCTTTTTCAAGACATCAAAGACCATCGACGGCACATGTCCCGGAACAGCACAAGTTACATTCATCACATGCCTAAGCGCTGCATCTCTGCTGATGTTTAGTCCTTTAGCCCGCGCTACATCCGAGACCTCAAAGATAACCTGTTTGGCAATTTCAAAGGATTCCGGTGTATTGATCATTAAGTCTGTAACATTGACTTTTAATATCGCGCAAAGTGTGTTCTCACAGGCATTAACCAATAGCTTACGCCAGATGCGTTCTTCCACATCGGGTGCAATTTTGGCCATGAGGTTCACCTGATTCATCAGGTTTTCTAGTCTTGCCAATTTTGGTGAAACCACACCATCTAATGGCCACATACAAGTTTCCACTTTACCTGATGTGGTCATTTCAATGTGCCCGGGGCCTTTAACATCACTTGTAAAGGTACTGAATCCATAAACAATTTGTCCTTCGGGAACATATTCTTTAATGATGTCTACATTGCCGATCCCATTTTGCAGGGTGACCACCAAGGTTTTTTTGCCAATACAACTGACCATTGCATCTTGAATGGCTTTGCGGGTTCCTGAGTATTTGACGTAGATTATGGCAACATCAGCTTCCCCGATTTCCTTTGGATTGTTGGTAGCTCTGGCCTTTACCACATTTTTCAAATCACCCTGAGTCATAATAAGGCCATTCTTATTTACAGCTTCTACATAAGCAGTATTTGTACTATAAAGGCATACTTCATCCACAACACTAGCCAAGGACCCGCCAAATAAACTACCCATAGCTCCCGCACCAATAACTGCTACTTTCAAGTTCATCACCTCAGCAATTTTATAGTTCATATTTTCGTCAAAATATTTACTGCAAAACCGGGTATGCTTATAACCTTTTTCACATCTTTCAAATCCTCACTATCCCCTTCTTTCTTTCCAATTTCAGTATGCTTTATAAAACTCCTTTAAGCTGCACTTAATGCCGAATAGAACCCTCCTTTCTCCAGACAGCAATATTCAGAAAACTTTCTATGTATCCAATATAAAATTAAATCTGTCAGATGAATGTACCGAATAATACATACGAAATTATTATTTGTTTCTGTACTATTAGTCCATCCGGGCAATTAGTGACTTATTTCACCTGATTGGCAAAACTGATTTTATCCCTGTTTTTATGTGTATAACCCATATTTCAATACAATAGCCCGATTTTAAATTAGCCCAATTGACCTGAAAACCTTATCGAAAACATAGGTAACTAAAAGGCTTATCAACATCAAGTAGGAAACTATAACATAGAACAAATCCGTTTAATGTGTCCCAAATGAGACCTTAAACCCTTAATGCCGAATCGCCATTACAAATAACCCCCCGTGTTTGTTCGAAAACACGGGGGGTTAAGGTATTGACATCACTTAAACGATTTTCTTGATTAGGATCTATCGTTAGGCAAAGCCCAGCTTAACAAACACCACGTACACATACACAGACGCCAGCGCCAGCGAGATCAGAGTCACCGGAATACTGACCTTAAGAAAGTCCGTAAATGAGATAGGTTCCCCTTCCCGAACTGCGATTGATGCTACAACCAAATTGGCAGAAGAGGCAATCAAGGTTCCGTTGCCGCCTAAGCAGGCACCCAGGGCGAGTGACCACCAAAGGGTAGCCGTTTCCACCTGTGGTAACGCCAACTGAATGCTCATATCCTGAATCATGGGAATCATGGTGGCTACCAAAGGGATATTATCAACAAAGGCAGAGGCAAAACCGGCTCCCCATAGGAGGACCAGGGAAGTAAAGACCATATCGCCTCCGGTAACCTCTATCATCCAGGCCGCGGCCCTGCTGATAACCCCTACCTCAACTAAACCGCCTACCAGTACAAACAAACCGGCAAAGAAAAAGATCGTCACCCATTCCACCGAATGAAAGACTTCTTCCAGCTCGCTGTCCTTGACACCGATCAGCATTAAAAGAGTGGCGCCGGATAGAGCAACCACAGCGGGTTCCAAATGCAGAAACTGGTGCAATACAAAGCCCAGCAAAGTAAGCGCAAAAACAAAAAGGGATTTCTTAGCCAAGGTCGTGTCCCGAATATATTCCCGGGCATCAATGTCCATCAACTGCCGAACATATTGCTCCTGAACATGAAGCTGTTTGCCAAAAAAGTACTTTAAATAAGCAACTGTTATAAGCATGATGATAACAATTATTGGCGTAATATGAAGGAGAAAATCATTAAAGGAAATATCGGCTGCCACACCAATCATGATATTGGGTGGGTCTCCCACCAAAGTGGCTGCTCCGCCAATATTGCATACCAATATTTCCGTTATGAGAAAAGGGAAGGAGCTAATATGAAGAATACGGGCAATGGCAATGGTAATTGGAGTTATTAAAAGAACCGTGGTTACATTATCAATAAAAGCTGAGCCGACGGCAGTCAGCAAGGCAAGCCTTACTAATATTTTCACCGGATCCCCATTGGCACTTTGCGCTGTTTTTACGGCAATATATTGAAATATTCCGCTTTTGTTAGTAATACCAACCAAGATCATCATGCCGAGAAGCAGGAAGATCGTAGCCCAATGAATATGCTCAGTATAGGCATCATGCAAGTCCACGATACCGAATATCACCATGAGAAGCGCCCCACACAGAGCAATAATGGAGCGATTGATTTTTTCCGATACGATAACGGCATAACTCGTGAGAAAAATCACTATAGCTATAATAACTTGTTTACTTTCAACGTTCCCTACTATTTCCACCACTATTTACATCATCTCCTTTAATTTCTTTGTACTTTTCCGGATCCCCCCTCATAATTATTTGAATTGTTTAAACTGGCACTGCGGAAATACTTTTGCCCAAAATAAAAGAAGATCCCCCGAGGGCTTTTCGCAGATCTCAGTCTGTGGAAGCCACTCTCCGGCATCTTCCTCATTTATTGTGACTACTGCGAATTGTCCTGTTACTGCACCCAATAATTTCAATAGCTTTTACTGATACCTGCTACTTGATCAAGGGAAAACATAAAAGCAATCCCTCTATTAGGTTCCTGCAACTCCATTTTTTCAACGATGGCATCCAATACTGCCTGGGCTTTGTCTTTCTTAATCAAGGTCAAAACGATTTCTTTTTCCGGCTCTATACTAATTCCCAATAACAGCTTCACGGCAGTTCCTCGTCCGGCTAGGACAGTTCCCCCTTCAGCACCGGCACAGTGAGTTATCTCTACTACCTTTTCCCCCTTGCCCTTATTCACAATGGTAACAATCAGCTTATAATCTTCCATTATTCCTGACAAACCTCCTCGATATATTTACTTTTGAAATGGCCGGCAAAGTAATACAAAAAATTGTGGCTGAAGTACATTAGGAATCAAAGAGCGTCCTATAAAAATCAACCCCAATTAAAACAGAGATAACAAGCAATATTTGCAGATAACAGGCGATATTAATATCTATATTATAAAAACTACCATATTCAAGACAAAATGTCTATAATCAATCTAAAATAAGGCCTAATTTATTCTGTTAATTAGAAAGTCTTAATATCCCAGACTCCCTATGGATAGCTTAGTCTACAGCTTTTACTTATCACATAAAAATCGCTGAATAAAATAAAAGAATTGATATGCATCAGCATACCAATTCTCTTCAATTCTTTAAGTCAAATTCAGTCCCGGTATAGCATTCAAATTCCAAGGCGCATAATCCTTAGCCAAATAACGGTAATATCCGGCAGTCGCGATCATGGCCCCATTATCCGTACAGAGGATTGAGGGTGGGTAACTAAAAGCAATTCTTCTTTTTTGAGTTGCCTCAGCGAGGCGTTCCCTCAGTAGAGTATTGGCCGCCACTCCCCCGGCCAGAACTAGCGCGGGGGCTTTTGTCTTAGCCAAGGCCAGCAACGTCTTACGCACTAAAACATCGACGATGGCCTCCTGAAAAGAAGCCGCCACATCAGCAACATTTACAGTCTCACCCTTCATTCGTGCCGAATTTAAGGTATTGAGCACGGCCGACTTCACGCCGCTGAAGCTGAAATCCAGACTGCCGGGCTCAAGCATAGCCCTGGGAAATTCGTAGGCATGTGGATTCCCTTCCAAAGCAACTTTTTGAATATATGGTCCACCCGGATAACCCAGCCCTAAAGTCCGGGCCACCTTATCCAAAGCCTCTCCGGCAGCATCATCCCGAGTCTGCCCAAGAACCCGGTATTTTCCATGTCCTTCAAAATAGACCAAATGGGAATGCCCTCCCGAGACAAGGAGAGCCAGCAAAGGAAACTCCAGATCCGGATTATGAAGAAAGTTCGCGTAGATATGTCCTTCCAAATGGTTAACTCCCAGCAAGGGAACCCCTGCCGCATAAGCCATAGCCTTTGCTCCTGCCACCCCTACCAGGAGGGAGCCCACAAGCCCCGGTCCATAGGTTACGGCAATTCCCGCCAAATCGCCAAACCCCATCTTTGCCTCTTGCAAAGCCTGCTCCACAACACTTTGCAAATGCAGGATATGCTCCCGAGAGGCCACTTCCGGCACAACTCCACCGTATTTTTGATGGGTCTTAATCTGTGATGAAATAACATGACTGAGCAGATCACAGCCATTGCGAAGCACAGCAGCTGAGGTCTCGTCACAGCTTGTCTCAATTCCAAGTATGTTAATATCTTTGTTGTTCACCGGCAACCTCCTGATATCAGCCTGCTTCTCTACTCTTTGCCTATATCAAGCCACATAATGAGGGCATCTTCACGATTATCTGAATAATAGCCTTTACGAACTCCCGCTGTCACAAAACCAAGGCGTTCGTACAATCTTTGGGCGGAGGTATTGGAAGCTCGTACCTCAAGGGTCATACGTTCCATACCTTCCTTAACCATCAAATCGATCACAGAGCGCATCAGAAACTCTCCACCGCCCATCCCCTGATACCCCGGCGCTACAGCCACATTGGTAATATGTCCTTCCTCAAGGATAAACCAGAGTCCCATATAGCCAATGATACTGCCCTCGTGTTCCAGGCAAAAGTACCGCGCATACTCATTATCTCTCAATTCGCTGACAAAAGACTGGGGAGCCCAAGGTGCCGGAAAGCAGGCATGCTCTATCTCCAGAATTGTGGATAAATCACTCTCTTGCATGAGGCGAATCATCATTTCCCCTTTTGCGCCTCCTCTTTCTTAGCCCAATTGGTCTCAGCTTCCGATAATCGAATATAATACGGTTCCACAAGCTTTTCCTGGGTTCCCTTCTGCCATTCATTCCAGACACACCGGACAGTATATGCTCCTCGCGGCAAAGCTAAATAATCCGGGAGAAGCACAGCCTTATCCCCCAAGATAGCCTTGATCTTCTCTTGATAACGGGAAACAGCGTCCCCAACAAAAACAATGGGCTTGCCTTGTTCCGCCAATTCCTTAAGCCAAAGTGCCGGCTCTACTGCGAAAGGCTCTCGGCTTCGTATGGGGATTTCCTCCCTTTCCGACCATTGGTACTGGGCTGTATACCATTCATTCTTGCGGGCATCAAGAATCGGTACAATCTCTTCCGTCCGGCTATGCCCGGCCCAAGCCAAGGAATCCAAGGAAAGCACACCTATTAAAGGAAGTTTAAGCACTTGCGCCAACCCCTGAGCTGTGGCAATCCCAATACGGATTCCTGTGAAAGAACCCGGTCCCCGCACCACACCAATAAAATCAAGATCCTGGAGGTTCCAGGCCGATGCCTCCAGGACTTGATCCAGTACAGGAATCAACCTCTCCGAATGGGTTTTGGATGTATGCAAAAAACCCTCCGCCACCAGCTGCCCGTCATCCGCCAGAGCTAAAGCTGTGACTTTGGTGGTCGTATCGATGGTGAGATACTTCATCGCTCCTCCTAGTATTCGAAAGGATTAACAAGACTTTTTTCTGTGATCATATCTTTGAGCCGTTCTGCCCAGACTTCCGCTTGAGAAGAGAAGCCGATTAAGCGCGGCTCTTCACCTGATCCTTCAATCCGGATTGCTAATGAATCATCGGGCAGGATATCCTCCGCAATTCCCGGCCACTCAATCAAGCAAATAGCATCCTCTTGAAAAGCATCTTCGACCCCGATTATCTCTACCTCTTCCGGATAGCGCAAACGATATAAATCCATATGGATTAGCCGCACCGGATTGTCCTGAGCAATCCCTGAATACTCAATCTGAAAGGTAAAGGTTGGGCTGGTCATGGGTTCCTGTACAGCCAGGGCTTCCCCAATTCCTTTCGCTAAGGCAGTTTTTCCCGCCCCCAAATCGCCGGAAAGGCATACCACATCTCCACCGCGAAGCACTTTTCCTAAATTGTATCCTAAGGCATGGGTATAATCTGCACTTAAGCTTTGAACTTCCAGCTCCATCCTGACGCCCTTCCTTTAATCATTTGTTCTAAATTCTACACTATAATGTCTATTTAAGTATCCTTATTTCCCAAAGTTTCCGGCCTTTTCTCAAACATTCGGAAAGCTAATCCGTGATGACTTTGCCGTTGATAATCACCGTCTCCGGGCGTGACTTCAACACAAAAGGATGCTCACTCCAAATGACGATATCCGCATCTTTACCCACTTCCAAGGACCCTAAGCGATGATCCACACCCATAATTTCCGCCGGGTTAATTGTAATGGCCTTTAAAGCCTCTTCTTCATCCATTCCGGCCCGTGCCACCAGCGCTGCGCAAAGGGGCAGCTGTTCAATCGGAGTCACCGGATGGTCTGTAATAATAGCCACCTTAACACCTGCTTGCGTCAGGACATGGGGGGTCTCAAAAGACTTATCTTTCAATTCCACCTTAGCACGGTTGACCAGTGAAGGGCCCACAACAGCAGGATATCCATATTCGGCAATCTCTTCAGCAATCTTATGTCCTTCGGTACAATGTTCAATAACCAGATCCACATTGAATTCTTTAGCAATGCGAATAGCCGTCATAATATCATCAGCCCGATGGGCATGGGCCCGCAGGGGAATCTCCCGTTTAATCACACGAATCAAGCTTTCCATTCCCAGATCCCGCTCGGGCACCTTTTCCGGATCCTCGATGCCTTGCTCTAACTTTTCCAGATAGGTCTCAGCATCCACCAGCGCTTGGCGAAGCAGGGCGGCAGTAGCCATACGGGTCATAGGCATTTTCTTTTGTTCCCCACCATAGACCATTTTGGGATTCTCACCAAAGGCCACCTTCAGCCCTGCCGGCTCCCGTACAATCATCTTATCCACGACTTTGCCCACTGTTTTCAACACGACACCTGTCCCACCAATAACATTGCCGCTGCCCGGCGTGGAGAACACGGCTGTAACTCCCCCCAAACGAGCATCCCGTAAACCTTCATCCTCCGGATTGATACCATCGATGGCCCGAAGCTCAGGGGTAATCGGATCGGTCATTTCGTTGAGGTCATCCCCTTCGTTTTGGTAGATCTCCTCTCCCAGCCCCACATGACAATGGGCGTCAATAAAGCCGGGTAAAACCAACTTCCCATGGGCTTCAATAATCTCCGCTCCCTCAGGAACGACCAAATTCTCTCCAAGGGCTTTTATCTGTGTGCCTTCCACCAAGATGCTGCCAATGAATTCCTGACCCTTCATGGTCTTGATCAGACCATCACGGATAAAAAGGCTCGTCTTTGCTTTCATGATTACCTCCGTTATAAATAGTGTTGCTTTTGGCTTGTTCTTATAGACAGGGCTATAGGGATACCATAGCGTCCGCTGCAATCTCCTTCATGGAGAGACTGACCCGCTCACGGGCGGTATCGATACCTAAAACACGAACTTTAACGATGTCTCCCACGGATAGCACTTCCATAGGATGCTTAATAAACTTCTCGCTGATTTGAGATATATGCACCAAACCGTCGTGTTTGACCCCTATATCAATAAAAGCTCCAAAATCAACGATATTTCTTACCGTTCCTTCTAAAATCATTCCCGTTTTTAAATCCTCCAGATGGGTAACATCCTGACGCAATTTCGGCCTGGGCAGATCCTCCCGGGGATCCCGGCCAGGGCGTTGCAGAGCGGCAAGAATATCTTTGACCGTAGGAACTCCGGCACTGAACTCCCGAGCACATTCCTCAGGATCCAACTGAGCAATCTCCAGCCGTACTTCATTAGGACGTTCTCTTAGATCCATGATAGTGAATCCTGCCTTGTGCAGAATATTTTGGGCCAGCTCATAGGATTCCGGATGAACCGGTGTATTTTCCAGAGGATTGGCCCCTTCGGGAATACGAATAAAGCCGGCGCACTGCACAAAGGTCTGCTCCCCAAGACGGGGAACCTTTTTCAGCTGCTCCCGTTTTTGGAACTTCCCATTGCTTTCCCGAAAAGCCACAATATTTTTGGCAATGGTCGGTTTAAGCCCGGCCACATATTGCAGGAGGGAGGGCGAGGCCGTATTCAAATCCACACCTACAGCATTAACAGCGGATTCAACGACACCATGTAAGGATTCCTCCAAGCGCTTGGGCTGAACATCATGCTGATATTGTCCGACACCCACTGCCTTTGGTTCGATCTTGACCAGCTCGGCTAAAGGATCCTGCAAACGCCGGGCTATGGAGACAGCACTGCGCAAGGAAAGATCAAACTCCGGAAACTCTTCTCCAGCCAGTTTGGAAGCAGAGTATACAGAGGCTCCGGCTTCACTGACAATGATATATTCCGCAGCCAGGTCACTTTCCCGAATCATCTCAGCAGTGACTTCCTCCGTCTCACGAGATGCTGTGCCATTGCCAATGGCGATAACCTCCACTTGATATTTAGCAATAGTATCTCTAAGTACCTTCTTCGCTTCTTCCCGCTTGTTTTGAGGGGGATGAGGATAAATAACACCGACATGAAACAGTTTCCCAGTATCATCCACTACAGCAAATTTACACCCTGTCCGAAAGCCCGGGTCTAATCCCAGTACAACTTTCCCTCGTACCGGGGGTTGGAGCAGAAGCTGTTTCAAATTCTCAGCAAAAACCTTGATGGCTTGCTCTTCCGCCTTCTCAGTCAGAGCTCCCCGGATTTCTCTCTCAATAGAAGGGGCGATTAAACGTTTATAAGAATCATCTGCAGCATTGCGAACAACCTCCGCTGCAGGTCCATGCTTCACATAAACTTGCTCGATCAGAGCATGCATACGCTCTGTAGGAACATCCACTTTGACACTGAGAACCTCTTCCTTCTCACCACGATTGAGAGCCAGGATACGGTGAGGGGGCAGCTTTTTCACAGGTTCCCGGTAATCGTAGTACATCTCATAAGGAGAGCGTTCCTCAGCCTTTTTGGCCGAAGCTGCAACATCGCCAAAACGAAAGGTTGCTTCCCTGATTCTCTTGCGCATAGCGGCGTCATCGGAAATTATTTCTGCAAGAATATCCGAAGCCCCCGAGATTGCTTCTTCTGAGGTTTCGACACCCAGCTCAGGATTAATATACTTTTGAGCTTCCTCAAAAAGCTGGGCCTTGGGGTATTGCTCCAATATCCATAAGGCTAAGGGTTCAAGTCCCTTCTCCTTAGCTATAGTAGCCCGTGTACGTCTTTTCTGTTTGTAGGGTCGATAGAGGTCTTCCACCTCTTGAAGAATGGAAGCCTTTTGAATCTGTTCAGCTAACTCATCCGTGAGCTTGCCTTGCTCTTCAATCAACCGCAGGACTTCGCTTTTCCGTTGCTTTAAATTCCTTAGATATTCCAAACGCTCTACAATACTGCGCAGGGCGTTCTCATCCAACTCTCCGGTGGCTTCCTTACGATAACGTGCGATAAAGGGAATGGTATTCCCCGCATCCAAGAGTTGAATGGCTTCTTTGACCTGATGGGCACGCAAGCTAAGTTCTTGCGCGATACTTTCCGCAAATTCCAAAGGATAATCCCTCCTGATAGTTCTCAATTTTTTATTATACCATTCTTTTCCCAAAAAGTTAAAGAAAGATAGGAAAAGTGAAAAGCAAGTCCACTAGAGACCTGCTTAAAACTATCCTGAGAGAAATTGATTTCTTTTAGGAAACGATATCCCTGCTGAGATGGTGTATCTCAATCAAACAGGGGAACTCTAATCTCCTCCTTCTCCAGACAGAACCCATTGGCATCTATATGATCTATAGTTATAATCAGCTCTTCTCCCACCTGTTCAAAATCAATAACTTCCTGGTTAAGCTTTTGATAGGCCGGATAAAGTGTTTCCGCTTCACCAGTGGCCGGCGTAACCTTTACCAGCTCTCCACCCTTGGCAATCGTCCCATAGGCCAAGCCGATAATGGTAATAAACTCCTGATCATTAAGCCATAAGATCTTCTTTTTCGGAGTATATTTTCCTTCAGGCGCAAAAGAGTTCCACATTTTTATCCGGCTCTCCTGATTGAGTTGCAGCCGGGTCCAACGATTACTTACATTATCTTTGATATAAATATCTCCGATGGTTTCCCATTCATCCGGGTAGATATAAGCTGTAAACTGCTTATTTGGCGAACTGCCATGAACCACATAATTTCCTTGGAGAATAAAGGCCGGAACATAGGGATTGGTAGTCACACGAAAAAGTTGCCCTGTTTGCTCGGTAAGTACCGGTTGCGGAGTCTCATCCTTCACTGCTCCCCTATCAGGCTCACTTGGGTTAGCTGCCGCGGTCTTTACTTTCTTAACATAAGCAGCATAATTGGCTCTTTGCTGTTGGATTCTTTGCTGTGGCGTTTGTTCGGGATCGGTGACCAGCATTGTCGAATAAGTCTGCTCCTCCACACCGGGCTCCCTAAAAGAAGCACTTAAAGGAAAGATATCAAAATTCAAGAACAATATACAGAATACCACTCCCAGGAAAAAAAGGGTGCCGCGAATAATTCTTCGTTTCTTGATAACGCTCCCTCCTTAATCTGTTTTTAACCGAATCACACTATACCATTATTTACCATATTCTTAGAATTGATTCTCTATTACCTTTTCGCAATCCTTCTTTTAGCAAGGATATGCCAAATTGCTTTAGGAATCGTGCAGATAAAAAGGAAATCATCAAAAAGCGAACCAGTCTGAACCAGTTCGCTTTAATTCCACTATACATTTTAAGAAACTCAACATATGATCCTGCCTTATTTAACGAGCTGCATTACCTATGCTGCGCTCCGCAACTACCTTCTTCGCGATCTCGACTATATCGGACAAGACGGCTCCCCCTGTGGCCAATCCACCAGCGCCAGGCCCCTTCCAAAAAAGATCACCCACCAACTGTGTTTCCAGTGATAAGCCATTATCCACACCGGAGACGTGACTGAGAATTGCTTCCCCCGATAACCACTGCACACCCACTTTAGCCACAATTCCTTCCCGTCCTTTTTCCGGCCCTGACGAAGAGCACTCAATGATGGATGCCTCGGCAACTAATTTAGGCACCCGCCCCTGTTTTTTCTGCTCCGCGACCTCTTCTGTCGTCAGCCCTTGGATTCCATCAATCTCCACCTCTTCAAGAGGAATCTCCAGCTCAAAACATTCCCGGCAGAGAATAACAAGTTTACAGGCCGCATCCAAACCGGTTACATCCATAGTCGGATCGCTTTCCGCATAACCAGCCTCTTGCGCTTCGCGCAATGCCTCCTCATAGCCTTTTCCAGACTCCGCCATTTGAGTCAGGATATAATTAGTGGTCCCATTTAAAATACCACAAATTTTCTTCACCTGATCTCCGGCCAGCCCGTATTGAATGGTTCTAAGGATTGGAATCCCTCCTAAGACGCTCCCTTCATAAAGCAAGCAGATTCCTTTATGCTGGGCTATTTCTTGCAACTCCGCGCCATAAAGAGCCAGTAAGAGCTTATTGGCTGTCACTACATGCTTTCCCTTAGCCAGCGCCTTTTTGATAAAGGAATAAGTGGGATGCTCACCCCCCATAACTTCCACTACTACCTCAATCTCCGGGTCATCGAGAATATCTTGGGGTTTCTGGGTTAGAACAACACCCTCGATCGCCCGCTCTTTACTTATATCTTGAACAAGGGCCTTGCTTACAACCAGTGTGATCCCCAGTTTGCGAAGAATTTTGTTTGAATGAAGCAGTATTCCTTTTATCACCCCTTGGCCCACGTTCCCACACCCTAATAGACCAATCTTCACTGTATTTTCCTTCATCTCTTTATTCCTCCCCTTTATCGGTCCTTGATGTTGCCTGCAATATTATGAGAAGAGCATATAAAGCATAAAAAAGCCCTTCCCTATTCCAGGAAGAGCTTATGTGTCGTATTTTTGCTCATCTTCCAGGAATAATCCTGCTGGAATTAGCACCACTGCCATATAGGCCGGTTGCCGGGTTTCATCGGGCCAGTCCCTCCACCACTCTGGATGAGAAGTATTCAATTTTTATTATTATATGACAGTAAACAAAGCAATGTCAATAGAGCAGAGTGATATATTACAGAATAATGTAATCCCTTCCCTATAGAACTATGAAGCAGTGCTACAGAATTTGTATTCCTTCATTTAAACTGCCGCTTCGAAAACCCTCTAAGTCCAGAGTAATATAGGTAAACCCTAATTCCTTGAGGGGCTTGACAATAGTATCATGGTCCAGTTCCATAAGTTTTAAAAAATCCTTTTTAGGAATTTCCAATCGGGCCATATCCTGGTGATAACGCACTCTTAAATTTGTAAATCCTAGTTCCTTAAGTAAAATTTCCGCTTGCTCTACGCGCCGAAGCTTTTCGATCGTGATCTCCTCTCCGTAAGGAAAGCGAGAAGATAGACAAGGGCTGGAGGGCTTATCCCAAGTTGAAAGTCCCATCTTCTTGGACAATTGACGAATCTCTTCTTTGCTTAAACCGGCTTCCTGCAGCGGGCTCCTGATCCCCAGCGCTCTGGCCGCCTGCATGCCGGGGCGGTAATCTTTAAGATCGTCGGCATTGCTCCCGTCAAGAACCCAATTGATCTTCTTCTCTTGGGCAATGCCTGAGAGCTTTGTAAACAACTCATTTTTACAATGAAAACAACGATTTTGAGGGTTCTTTACAAACTCCTCTTTGCCCATTTCTTCAGTTTCGATGACCAAAAACTTTGCTCCAAACTCTTGGACCTGCTGCAAAGCATTGTTATAATCGGCTGAAGGCATAGTTTCCGAAGCGCCGATGACAGCAAGACAGTGATCCCCCAAGGTTTCATGAGCTACTTTTAAGAGAAAGGTGCTGTCCACCCCACCTGAAAAAGCCACCACAACCGCTTCCATTTCTTTGATAATTTGCTTTAAGTGATTCAGCTTTGCTTGCATGATTTACCTCCAGATTACTCAAACTTAATTAACTTTCACACTTCAATCGATCTATGCTTTAGAACTATCGCTAAAATAGTAGTTTCTCAGTTTCTCCATTTTTTGAGAATATTCCTCCTGAGTCAAGATTCCTTGCCTGACTAATTCCGAAAGCACTTTCGTATAGCGTTCTAATTCTTTCATATTTTTACTGGAAACCTTCTTTTGATTATAAAACTGTATGACTTCTTCTAATTCATCATTATCCAGCACCCCGATAGCTTGCAACTTAACCAAGCTTAATTCACTTTCCTCATTAACCGCAACGGCATTGGTGCTTTTGATTAATGGCTGTATAGCCAGCCTTACGGCAAGAAATATAATAATAAAAAGTGCTATTGAATAGAAAAGAATTGCCTCCATCATCATAGCTCTCCTCCACAAATTATAAATCAGTTACCCACCAATCTTGTCCCCAGTGAAAACAGTTCAAGGCTGGACTCCTGTTTAGCTCCGCTTAACTAAGATATTCTCAAAAAGCATAGGATTTTCCTCTTTTCAGAATGAAGTATATCTGAACACAAAAAATTCACTTGCAAAGCCCATAGGAATAATATAATATTAGCCTAAACATCTTATTAGGCTAAAGTGAATTAAATATGAATTTATGTCAAAGCTCTTATCAAGAGAGGCGGAGGGACTGGCCCCATGAAGCCCGGCAACCTACATATGTGAGGTGCTAAATCCAGAGAACCATCAGGTTCGAAGATAAGAGGACGTGGAAACAATTCACGACCTCTTTGGAGGTCGTTTTTGTTAGGTCAAATCTTCTTTGAAGCTCAGCAACATGAATATCTTTGCCAATATGTTCATAGTAGGAGGAATGAAAATGAATATTTTAACCGAACTGGCCCAGATCGGCAATCGCCGCGATCCTTATGGAGCGATCAGCTTTCCTATTTACCATTCGTCTACCTTTGCTCACCCCGGCTTCGGCAAAAGCACAGGCTTTGATTACTCGCGAACCGGCAATCCCACCCGCCAAGCTTTAGAAGATGCTATGGCAAGCCTGGAGGAAGGTACCAAAGGATTTGCTTTTTCCTCAGGCATGGGCGCCATCACTACCATCCTCTCCTTATTCTCCCAGGGCGAGCATCTTCTCGTCACCGAAGATCTCTATGGAGGAACCTACCGTATCCTTGAGGAGGTCTTCAGCCGCTTTGGCCTCCAAGTCACTTTTGTGGATTCCAGTGATCTCGGTGCCATAGAAAAAGAGATCCGTCCCCAAACAAAGGCCATCTTCACCGAAACACCAACCAACCCTCTTATGAAGGTTGCCGACCTAAAGGGGATCGCTTCCTTGTGTCGGAAGCACGGTCTCTTAAATATAGTGGACAATACTTTTCTTACACCCTATTTGCAAAAACCACTAAACTTAGGTGCCGACATTGTTATTCATAGTGGCACCAAATATCTCGGTGGCCATAATGATGTCGTGGCGGGCCTCGTCGTGGTTCAAGGAGAAGAACTTGCAGCTCGCTTTGGACGTTTGCAGAACTCTCTCGGCGCTACATTGGGCCCCCAGGATTCCTGGCTAGTTATCCGGGGTTTGAAAACCTTGGCCCTGCGCATGAGAGCACAAGAAGAAAATGCCCTCCAGATTGCACAATGGCTGGAGAAGCACCCCCTTGTCACCGCGGTCTATTATCCCGGGCTTGAGCATCATCCCGGCTATGCAACTCAACTTGAACAAGCCCGAGGCTTCGGAGCTATGCTATCTTTCCGGGTAAACAGCCCCAGCTTAGTCCCCGCAATATTAAAATCTCTCCAGATTATTTCCTATGCGGAGAGCCTTGGTGGTGTAGAATCTCTAATCACTTATCCCGCTACCCAAACCCATGCTGATATTCCTCTCGAAGTAAGGGCAAGGCTTGGGGTGGACGATTGTCTTCTCCGCTTATCCCTGGGCATCGAAGCCGCCGAAGATCTCATTGGCGATTTAGAACTAGCTTTAAAACAGATGCTTTAGGCATCTCCTCCAGCGGATTTTTTATAGAACCCTCTCACATTCTTAAAGGTCTCATCAATGGTCTCATGCTTTACCGAGGTCGCATCAAATTTCACCCAAGTAAAGACCATTTGCACGCAGACACCTATTCCAAATGCAGAAATAACTGTACCAATTCCTACTGGTCCGCCCAAAATCCAGCCTATCAAGCACACCGTTACTTCAATAATCCCACGGCAAAGCCCTATCGATAGTTTAGTCTTTCTCTCTAAAGCCACCATCAGACTATCCCTTGGGCCTGCTCCAAAACCAGAGGCAATGTAGAGATAGGAACTAAAAGCGCAAAGGAATAAACCAAGAATGAGCATAATCATCCCTGGAAGGAAACTCTGCATCTCAGGGATTAGTTTTAAAGGTAACAGTAAGTCCATATAAATTCCGATGGCAAATATATTAAAGATAGTGCCAATACCCAGCTTCTCTCCAAGCAATACGACTATGATAGAGATTACCAAACTGGCCACTATAGAAACATTGCCAATCGTCATGCCGACAGTATCGGCAGTCCCCCGATGGAACACATCCCAGGGGGCATAGCCTAAATTGGCTTTCATGGTCATCACAATGCCCAAGGATAATAAAAAAGTGCCCAAAAATAAATACATAAGCCTTTTCCATAAACTCATATCCGCACTTCTCCTCAATATCTCCTGATCGATTATCTAATAAGTGTAACATTTTATTGCGCACATTTCCAAACCTTTATTTTATTTCTAAGAATATCCTATTCTTAAAACGGTATTAGGGCCGGGAGGCAACCAAAAGAAAGCTAATGCTTGTAATGATAAAAAACGCCATACCGGTTAGATAAAACCAGAATTTTACCCCGTAAATTTCAGCTACTGGTCCCGCGATTAAAAGTCCCAGCGGCATTGTTGCCGACATGAGGCTGCCCATGATAGAAAAAGCACGCCCTTGTACCTCACGAGGG
This sequence comes from Desulfitobacterium chlororespirans DSM 11544, assembly GCF_900143285.1. Lineage (NCBI taxonomy): Bacteria > Bacillati > Bacillota > Clostridia > Eubacteriales > Desulfitobacteriaceae > Desulfitobacterium > Desulfitobacterium chlororespirans. The sequence goes on along the minus strand of NZ_FRDN01000005.1, from coordinate 386,058 downwards.
ATTTTCTCCTGCATATAGGCTATATAGGGAATATTATAGAGGTTTCCGCTTGCTCCCATAAGCGTGCATAATGCTGCAAAGAGCCAGAAAGCGTTCTCATTCTGAGGAAGTAAACCGCAGAAAAAAGAGGTAAGTCCTAATCCCAGAAGTCCAATATGCACCACGAACAGCTTCTTTTTGATCCGGCCATAGGCTCCGATCAGCAAAGCACACAACATCATTCCCCCTGAATAGCCAAATTGGACTATACTGGCATGCCAAGCGCTTGCTTTAAAATAGTCACTGGTCATCAGGGCAAAGAATGAAGAAAGTGGCATATAAAAAATCATGGAAAATGCAGCCGCCAAGGTAACGATACACAGTTTTTTATCTCTCTGGAAAACAGCCACTCCCTCTCGCATTTCTTTTTGAAAATTTGGAGCAAGCTGTTTCTCTTTTTTTAACTCAGGGATTTTGACTGCTGCCACAGCAATGCTTGCCAGCGATGCTCCCGCTAAATCAGATAATAATACGATGGGGAGTGGAAAAATTGCATACAGTGCCGCTCCCAAAACCGGCCCCAGCATCAGAGCACCTGTCTGAGCAAATTGACTCCAACCATTCACCCGAACAAGCTCTTCCTCCGGAACCAGCAACGGTATCACTGATTGAATCGCCGGAGTATGAAAAACGCTGCCAATGGCACGAATCCCGAGAACAGCACACGCCGACCAAAAAGGCGGATTTACTCCGATAAGGATCAGTGCATAAACAGCGGCTACCATCCCTATAAAGAGATCGGCACAGATAATTACAGTTTTTCGTTTTAAGCGATCTACCCAGACCCCAGCAAAAGGGCCAAGCAATAATTGCGGCAAAAAAGCAAACAACCCTGCCATAGCCAACACAAGTGGTGAAGAGGTATTGCTGGCAACCCACCAAATTAGCGTAAACTGTACCGCTGAACTTCCAACTATAGACATTGTTTGACCAATAGTTATCGTAAAAAAGCTTCTCTTCCATGGCTGTTTCCCATCGGTTGAATCGATACTCATGCTCACCTCTCCTATTTCTAAAATATACCGACGTTTGGTATGTATCTTTTTAAAATATTAGCTATTCTCTACAATCCATATGTAAAGAATAGCTATTTCTGTTTTTGGGAAAGCGAATGGAGTTCGTCAATGGACTGAAGAACCTCTTCCGTAAATAAAGGGACCCCTATTTCTTCAAATACATTTCTTGCAAAGAAAATGATGTTCTTTAACTCATTGGGAGTCCAGGAATACATCCACGGGTTAAACCAAACGTTAAAAAACAAGAGAATCATCTGGGCAAGCTGACGGGGTTGAGCTGTATGAATAGATCCATCTCTCATACCTTCCTCAATAACACCTGTAAGCAGGTCGGCTGCAGAGCCCATAGTATCACGCATATGAAGAGCCAATAATTGAGGATTTCTAAGAAACGGCGGTACGGTCTGGTCGAGAGCCTCGTGTTGGGCCGATTGGATAGAAAACATAAGCATCTTACCAAGCTTATCCAACCCGGATAGATTACGATCGTGAGCAACTGTTTTTATATCCGCTATCCCCTGCTCAGCTAATCTTTTATTCACCGCATCCATAATTTCTTCTTTTGACTTGAAGTGATGATAAATAGCGCCCTTACTCAAATCTCCCAATCCATCGATGATATCCTGGATCGTCGTATGCTCATATCCTTTGGACATGAACAATTTCATGGCTGTATCGAGAATGCGGTTTATCGTTACTTCAGGATACTTATTGCGTGCCATAGTGATACCCCATCTTTTATTACATACTTTCGGTATGTATAATAGCAGGCTACTACCTAGATGTCAAGGTAGATAAGCGTTTATCCGCCTATCCATGACTGCTCCCACTGCCACTCCGATGGTGTAGGCCACTAAATCCCTCCACAAAAAGCCATACCCCAGCACCAAACCTCCCAGCCGGGTTTGCCTTATAGCATCAATCCAGGGAGCATGATAAAGCTGACTGATTTCAATTCCAAAGGCGAAAAGCAACGCTGCTGCAGCAAGCCAGCCGGTTCCTTTCAACCTGAAAATAAGGCAAAACATAAAAAAAACCATAAGTGCCCATAGGGCATCTCCCAAGTAGAGATTGATTGTATAGGGAAAATACCCCGAAAACTGCCGGCTGCTTAAGCCAAGTATTATTGTTACTCCAACCAAGGTAAGGTAAGTCCATCGATTTCTTTTTATTGTCATAATCATTTCCTCTTCGATGTGGAAAGCATAGCGAGGCCCCATAGGCTAAATTAAGACTGTGAATTATAATTTGATCTGTTTATTCTGGCCATCAGATATTCATCTACATATTTGCCATTTCTTATTGCCGCCAAGCGCTTTACTCCTTCTTTTTCAAAACCAAACCTTTCATACAAATGTATAGCTCTGGCATTATCTGCAAATACAGTCAACTCAATCCTAACTAACATTAGCCAGTTGTCCCCAACATCTATAAGCTTGCTCAGCAAGGCACTGCCAACACCCTGATTTTGATAGTCTTTATGAATCATTATGCCAATGCCGCCACTATGCCGCAGGCGCTGATTAGGATATACCGTTAAGCCTGCATGTCCAATAATCACTTCCTGACCATCCTGAGACCTGGCTACCGCCACAAATTGATGCTGGTTGGCATCTAAATTGGCGATAAAATCCTCATTCCGCTTTAACTGCTCGGACGGGATACCCAAAATATTTTCAAAAACTCCAGGCATGCGCCTTAATATATTTATCCCCTTCCCATCACCAATTTCTATCGGTCGAATATGATACTCCATTCTTATTCCCTCCTGGTAAATCTACTGCTGCATTCCAACCTTATTCCTGGCATGCTTCCATTCTATTATTCTATCATTCTTCCAATTCCGAATCACTATCTCTCTTTAATCCCGCTGTTCTAATAAGATTCAATAGATTAACCAACCCCTGTGAACCAAGAAAAATGCCTATCCCAATAAGCAATTCGGTTATTGTTCCTCCTAAAAAATATATTCGTAATCCGGGCAGCCCCGGCAACCCATGGTTGGAAGTATGCAAACTGGCTAATTTAGTTACCAATTCTGGCAATGAATGCCCAATAAAATAAAGTCCCAATACTGAAAAGCCTATTCTCTGTAGATCACTAGCTCCTATTCCGACAGCCTCATTTCGATTTTTTTCCTTAACCAAAATTTTAGCTAATTTACCGGAAAAGCACCACAGTAAAATACCAAATAGAATCGTAATTAGCGAATACACAATATTAGTCAAAGTATAATCAGCTATCATATTTGCCGCTACAGGGACATTAAACGAAAGCAGTCTGGCCCCTTGAACGACAAAGAAAATCCCGATAAGCTTGCACCCAATACTGGCAATCTCGCGCTGATTCATCCTTTTTACCTCCTCTAAAACAACCCACTTCCTGCCGATTTTCTGCTCTTTCTATCCTAAAGCATTCTTTAACTACTGATTCAATCCTGGAATTATTGCGGAGACTCATATAACGTCTGTAAGGCACCCAATCCGGTCATCGCGACTAACCACTGACCCTCCGTCGTTGTCAGCCAATCCGCAATTTTCCGCGCCGGATGATCCGCCGGCAAATCTTTGCGCACGACCGCGTAATAATTGATCGCCAGAGGATACTCCTTGGATACAATCGTTTCCGGCGTCGGAGCAATCCCGTTATAAGAGAGCGCCTTAATGCCCCTTCTTCCGTTCACGCTTTCGGAAATCTGGATATAGTAATAGAGCGAATAACCCAACGAATAGGCCCTTTCCTCTCCCTCACGAGCAAAATACCGATAATCCTCCACCATTTCCAGTATTCCGTTCATATCCCGCTCCATGTAGTTCTCCTCAATTGCCGGATTTATCTTCCTGCCCATCAGTACCAAATTCTCCAACTGCGCTTGGGAGCCGGAATCCGCATTGCGGCAAATAGGCACGATGCGCCCTTTTCGTCCTCCGAGTTCCTCCCAGTCCTTAATCGACATATCGGAATAAATCCGTTGTATCTGGGAGGCGGTAATATTGGTTACAGTATTATCTTTGTGCGTAACAAACACAAGCGCTTCCGCCCCGATGGGTATATACTCAAGCTCTTTCCCTGAACTCTCAGTCATTTTTTCAATCTTCTGGGAAGGGTCCGGAACGAGAATTAAATCCACATCTCCCGCGATGAGCATCTCGTAGGATTTCATTGTTTTGGAGGCTTGCTGCGGAAGGCCCGGCCATCCGTCTCCACCGCCATCCACGGGCAAAAACATCCTTCTATATATCCCCTGCACCAGTGGAAGTGTGGAAGTTGACCCGTCAATGCGCGGATAATTTTCTGCTGTAATGCCGATAGCTGCGGCATCCTCCGACGGTGTCGGTGTTACTGTTGACGTGACTGTTTTATGATCCGCCGACGTCTCAGTCACCTCCGTCGACTGAGGAGTCTCCGCCCCTCTGGTAGTCTCCGTTTTCGTACAGCCCTGTACAAGAAGGGGAATCATAGCAAGGACTAAGCCTGCCGCAATTCGCTTTATAATTCTTCTGTGTTTGATTATCCCTATCCTCATATTTCCTCCCTAACTGACTACAATAACAATTTAAATTCCATTTTCCACATTCGGGCAGTGTATCCCTCATTCATAGATAGCTTCGCCGGATTAGTATATTTTTCCTTCTAATCCTTAAATTTGTATAGGATGAAGTACAAGCACTGAATAACGAATTTTCTCGTCATTCAGTGCTTGTGGATGGGAATTCTGACATTAAACCCTAAACTTCCCGACTGAATTTTGCAGCTCATCCGCCATCTTGGCCAGTGCCTGACTGGATGCTGCAATCTGTTCCATAGATGCGGACTGCTCTTCGGTAGCAGCCGAGACGGTCTGAGTTTGGCTGGATGCCTCCTTGCTGATATGCTCAATATCCCGTATTGAATCCACAATTTGCTGACTTCCGGAAGCCATCTGTTGAATTGCTGCTGAAATTTCCCTGACTTGGGTGGAAACTTCACCGATGAGATTCACAATCTCTTTAAATGCCTGTCCAGCAGAGTTTACAACTTCAGAGCCAACCTTTACTTCACGGGTGCCATCATGCATAGCATTGACTGCATTGCCGGTTTCCTGCTGAATTTCTGTGATCAAGCCGGCAATTTCCCTAGCCGCTTCCTGAGATTGCTCCGCCAGCTTGCGTACTTCCTCAGCAACTACGGCAAATCCTCTGCCTTGTTCACCGGCACGAGCAGCCTCTATCGCTGCATTCAGTGCCAACAGATTGGTTTGGGCAGCAATTCCGGAAATCGCTTCAACTATCTGACCAATTTCTTTCGATCGCTCACCAAGTTGCGTAACTACCTGGGCCGTGCCTGCTACCGTTTTTTCAATGTTTTTCATCTGGTTCACCGCTGCTTCCACAGCCTTATCTCCTTGGCCAGCCGCATTTGCCGTCATTTCGGCAGATCTCGAAACACTATTAGCATTAGCCGCAATCTCCTGAACACCTGCCGACATCTGTTCCACGATCGATGCCGTATCATCTATGGCAGCTTCCTGCCTGGTTGCTCCCGCAGCTACATCAGTGATCGTTGCAGCAATCTGATTCGTAGCAGAGGCTGACTGCTCAGCACTGGCCGTCAGTTCCTCTGATGAAGCCGCCACTTGTTCTGAGGTGTAAGCTATATTTTGGACTAAAACCCGCAAATTGTCCGTCATAGTATTGAATTCTGCTGCCAGTTGACCAGCTTCATCTTGAGAGATAAGATCCACTTTTTTTACAGCTAGATTGCCCTGGGCGATTTCACGAACTGTACCTACTAACTGAATCAGGGGATTAGCCACCATTCTGGCGATATACCAACCTATGCCCATAGCCAAAACTACAGCAACCAAAGTTATTCCTATCATAAGTTTACTTACCATTGAAGCTAGCGACTTACTTTTTATCTCTTCATCATCGGCAATTTGGGCATTATAGTCGGCAAGTTCCTCTAAAAAAGCATTCACAATATTGAGGTTGTCTGCAGCATTAGCAGCAAAATAGGTATAGGCTTCATCCTGCTTTCCCGCTAATGCCAAATCCACTGCCTTACTTCTTTCTGTCCGGTATATCTGTAATTCGTCCATCAGCTTTGGTAATCGTTCTTGTTCGTATGTATCCATAGCTGTCTTGCCATAATCGCTAAGGAGGGTGTCTACTTCCGCTGCCCGCTCTTGGACCTCCTGGAGAATCTCCTGCTGTCTGTTTTGATCCTGAGTGATAAATAATTCAAGAGTCATTGCCTCTACTGCCCTGCTTTGCCCCCGGGCTGCATTGAGCCACTTGATTGGCAGCAAATTATTCTGATACATACCTTCCAATGAAGCAGCTAAGTTATTGGCAGAATATATTCCCACGAAGCCCACAAGTCCAAGAAATACTGCCATGAGCAGTACTAAACTATTAATTTTTGAGGCTGTTTTCAGATTGCGGAATTTTTGCATTGCTGTTACCCCCTTTTGCTTATGCCACAAATAATTTCTAAAAGTAAACACTCCTGAGTGCAGTTTTCTATACTTAAATAATTCTATTGAGATTTATAAATTCCTCTAACATAAGTTTAAGTTTATGGCAATTATTTATTAATAATAAAAAGAGAAGCCTTTTGGGCTTCCCCTACCAAGTTGCACTAAGCTAAAGTGCAATTAATATTTCCTGTAAATCAAGCTTCAACGTTCTCCAGGCAGGATAAATCATCGCCAATATCCCCACCAAAAGAGAGCCCATAACCAAAGCGCTTCCTAATCCAGCATGGAGAGCAATGGCAGGATTTCCATAGCCTAATAAGGGCCCCAAAACGAGGGGAGCAACAATTCCTATACTGTAGCCAAGCAGGCTTCCTGTAAGGCTGATGATCAGCGCTTCACGGCCAAGCAAGAATAATATATGCTTTTGACGAAAGCCAATTGCACGAAGCACGCCCAGTTCCCGAGTCCGGTCATTTACATTTCCGGCCAAGGTCACGATAATCACCAGGGCTCCGATCAATCCCATAGCCAAAGAGATAGTCCGAGAAAAACTGGTGAAACGCTCCACATTCTCTTGGGAGCCTTGAACAAGCTGAGTCACTTCCGTGACATTAGCCGACTCCAGAACAGGCCTTAATTGGGCTACGGTCTGTGCATCATCCGGTGTGTTAAGTTCGATTAAAGACCATTCAGAAGTTATTCCTGTAAGAGATCGGGCAGTATGAATCGTTGTGAATACTCCTTGGTCTTCAGAGCCGCCTGTCTCTGCCATAATTCCTACCACCGGGTATTTTCCCTTCCCTAAATCCAGAATATCCCCCAGCTTCAGGTTAGAACTCATAGCCAACCGGGAACCGATCACCACCTGGTTATCTTGAGCAGCCATGCCCTCAATTTTCCACCATGGCTTCATCTTAAGCTCTTGGTCGAAGTCAATGCCGATAATCATGAAGGTTTGGCCCGAGGTTTCCGCTGAGCCAATAACCTTGGGAGCAATGATCACTTCCGGGCTCACCTCTTGGGAGATCCTCTCCGCAGTACCGGCATCCAGCTTCTTGACCTCATACTCCACTCCTGAGACAGATAATCCGCCATAGCTTAAATTCAAGTGCTCGGAGCGAGGACTAATCACTACATTGGCACCGTATTCGGTTAAACTTTTCTGCAAATCTGCTTTCATTGCCAACGCCAGAATCGTTAAGGCGGAAATGGCCGCAACGATAAAGGCAAAGGTAAGGATCAAAAAGAGGGTTTTGCCCGGTCTTCTACGCAGATTTTGCAAAGCGATGTGGTTAAGTGTCATATATACCTCCGAGATACAGTAAGCAGAGTTCCTTAGAAATAACGCAAGGCTTCAACGGGATCAAGCCTGCTTGCCCGCCAGGCTGGATAGATGCCGGCTATGAGGCTGATCACCAGGGCGGCTGCCGGAGAATAAAGGGCAAGCAGAGGCTGAAAGGGTACTTGAACGGCCATTTGGACCAAAGCAGAACCAAGTTGCATAGCCAGCCCCATGCCCAGCGCAAAGCCCATTAAACCTCCCAAGGCGCTGACCAGGCTGACCTCATAAAGAAACATACGCAGAATATGCTTTTTTCGAAAACCAATGGCGCGCAAAATCCCAATATCCCGCGTCCGCTCTTTAACTGCCGAGATCATGGACATGGCCACCACAAAACCACTGGTTATGAGCAAAATCACGGATATCACCACAGCAAAAAGGCTGAATTGAGCGACGGTATCATCCCTTGATTCTATGGTGGACTGGAGAGCGGCCACTTTAATACCGGGGAGTTTTTCACTTAATTGCAGGCTGACATCTTCAATAGGACAGGTGTAGCAAAGCACTGCTGCTTCAATAAGGCTGATAGCGGTGGGCTTATCTTCAATTTTTTGCAAGGTAGGCAAATCCATAAAGATCGCCTGGTCATTTTCCAAGGAACCTGTGGGTTGGATGACCCCTCCTACCCAGAATTTTTCCCCTTTAATTTCAACCTCTTGGCGAAAGCTAAGATTAAGGATGCGTGCCACTTCGCTGCCGATCAGAATCTCGTTGCTCTTTGGGAGTTGACCAACTGCCAATCCATCAATCGTCCACCACTTTTTTAAGCGCAGCTCCTCAGGAAACTGCACCCCTACCAGGAGTACTCTTTTCGTATTTATCGACCCTTCGGCAAGCAATTTAGGGGATATAGTGGCTAAAGTCTCACTATTCTTAATGGTTTTCATCTCCGGGATCATGTCCATATCCAGCTCTTGACCCGGGCTGGTTCCCACGGTCACCCCGCCAAAGGATAAGGTTTCGCCAGTCTTGGGGAGAATGAGAAGATTGGAGCCAAACTGGTCGATTTTATCAGCCACATCCTGTTCCATAGAGCGGGTGGTGGTAAAGAGAAAGACACTAGAGGCCACACCAATGATGATGCTCAATAAAAGCAAAAGAGAACGCAGCTTGCGCCGTTTTAAATTCCCCAGGGAAATGGCGAAGATGTTCATATCACACCACCGACCACAGGCTGGGGAGCTTTTTCAATAATTCCATCCCGAATCTGCACCGCATGAGAGACATAGGCAAGATTCTCCAGATTATGGGTCACCATGATGATCGTCTGCCCTTCTTTATTCAGGGCTTGGAAGAGCTCCAGAATTTCCTTAGCCGTCTTGGTGTCAAGGCTTCCTGTCGGTTCATCGGCGAACAAAATCACCGGATCATTGACGATGGCCCGGGCAATGGCCACCCGATTTTGCTCGCCACCGGAAAGCTGGTTAGGCAGGCGCAGGGACTTACTGCCCAGCCCTACTTTTTCCAGTACCTTTTGAGCCATCTCACGCTGAGTTTGATCCGAGTGCCTGGTGATCGCCAAAGGGAGCATAACATTTTCCAGAGCGGTGAGATAGGGTATCAACTGATATTGCTGAAAAACAAAGCCAATATACTCATGGCGGAAATCAGCTCTGCGCTCTTCATCCAGCCCGTAGATGTCAATATCATCGATAAAGACCTTCCCCTCTGTGGGCGGATTCAAGGCACCAAGGATGCTGAGCAGGGTGCTCTTCCCTGAGCCGGAAGGTCCCAGCAAAGCCAGAAACTGGCCTTGAAGAACCTGGAGATTAGTGTCTTTCAGGGCATAGACTGCTCCCTCTCCGCCTTGATAGATTTTTGATACATGATCGACCTTGATTAAACTCATCTTCGACCTCCTGCTGCTCAAGGCTATTTACCTGAATACTGCCGGATTCCCTGGGCAAGCTATTGACTAAACTCTGGGCTTCCAGGCATCCAGTATCCCTTGATCTACCTCCAAGTTATCCCCATTTTGAGTATAGATGAGGCGATCCGGCGGATAAGCCTGGCATCCCCCGCTTAAGCCTTTAAAAGAATCCAAGGCCCAGGTAGTGTTGCAGGCATTGCAGACCAGCTTTTCCCCTTCAATCCGGAAAGAGTCACTGTTGCAGGGCTCACAGATACTCACAGCCACAATGGCTTTGCCATCGGGCAGAGCGATAGCGGTAAGAGGAATGGTCTTGTCATTGACTTGATATTGAGTATAGATAAATTTCTTTTCCTTAAGTTCGGATAAAGTGGTGACCACCACTTTGCCGTTTGCAGCCTGAACAGGTGACGTTTCCACCTGAGGAAGAGGAGAGCCGCTGTAATCGAATGTTTGGCCAAGCGTTGCGACAGCGTACTGATCCCCATCGGAGCCTTTGTTCCCCAGGAAAAAGCTTCCCGCAATAATAGCGATTCCTAATAGGAGCACTCCGCCAATCAGAGGCGCCTTACTTTTTTTCTCAGGTTGGGTGAATTTTTCTTTTTTACTGTTTTGGTTATTGCTCATCAGATCCATACCTCCATAATTTTTGTTTGGACGATTCCCATTTACAAGACAAAAAAATAATAGCTTAGCGTAATCTTTACAAAATAACCTGTCCTAAATATAATCAAAATACGAGTATTTTTCAAGTAAGCCTATCATCTTTCTAATATTTTCTGTTCCCTTTGTCTAAAGTACTGTCTTTCACACTCCCTTTCTTTGCTTAAAACACTATGCTATACTGATTAACTGAAATCATAAGAGCAACCAATGAATTAATAAAACTTCCGACAAATGAGGAGGATACTCATGCAGCATAAATTCTCAAGAACTGAGCTTCTTATCGGCAAATCCGCCTTGGCGAAGCTCAGCCAAAGCACAGTCATCATCTTCGGCATAGGCGGCGTAGGCTCCTATACCGCAGAAGCCTTAGCACGAGCCGGTGTGGGGCATTTAATCCTCGTGGACTACGACGAAATTTGCCTGACCAATATCAACCGTCAGCTTCATGCTCTCCATTCCACCATCGGTAAAGCAAAGGTTGATGTCATGAAAAACCGCATCTTGGATATTAACCCCAAAGCGAAGGTGGATGCCATTAAAGAATTCTTCTCCGCTGAGAATGCGGAAAGCTTTTTGGGCCAAAAGCCAGACTATGTGGTGGATGCTATCGATACCGTCTCCGGTAAGGTTGCCCTGGCTAAGGAATGCAGCCAACGCAATATCCCCTTGATTGCCAGCATGGGAGCCGGCAACCGCCTTTCTGCGGAAAATTACCGCATTACAGATTTATCCAAAACCAGCGGCGATCCTTTGGCCAAGGCCGTGCGGAAATTACTGCGCAAAGAAGGAATTACCAAGGGAATCAAAGTCGTCTATTCGCCCGATCTCCCCCTTACTCCTCTGGATACGGAAGCCGACTGCCGCTCCAACTGCATTTGCCCGGGGGGCGATGCCCATTGTGCCCTTAAACGGCAGATTCCCGGCAGCATTTCCTTTGTTCCTCCTGTATCAGGACTTCTCATGGCCGGGCAGGTTGTCAATGACCTAATTGCTGATTGCCCCCGGGAGGCCTGAAAAACTAAGAAGACCGAAAGCAAACAGCTTGGGTCTTCTTTATTTTTACTGATGGCTGTGATTTCCCTATGAAAAACTTATGAATTTCTTATGAATTCCATGCACAGTCCAGGTTGATTACTTTCCAACAGCTATTTTGTCCACTAAAATTAGACTATGTTGAAAAAGAGGTGAATCTTCATGCGAATTCTCTTAGTTGATGATGAAAAAAATATCAGCAATGTCCTTAAAGCGTATTTGCAACAAGAAGGGTTTCATGTGACCACAGCGGTCAATGGCCTCGTAGCCTTGACCTTATTTAAAGAGAACTCCTATGATCTCGTCCTTCTCGATCTTATGCTACCAGGTTTATCCGGTGAGGAAATCTGTCGAGAGATTCGTAAAATCTCGGCCACTCCCGTTATTATGCTCACAGCCAAGGTCGAGTTGGAGGATCGGCTTCAAGGCCTTAACTTGGGTGCCGATGACTATATCGGTAAACCTTTCAGTCCGCGGGAAGTGGTGGCCCGGATCAAAGCCGTGCTTAGGCGCACCCATATGGAGACCGCTCTCCTTGCCGACAGCATCACTTACGATAACGGTTTGACCATTGATAACGCACAGCACGAAGTCCGTTTACAGGAAGAGGTCATCTCCCTTACCCCCACTGAGTTCAAAATTCTTGGTGCTTTAGCCAAGTATCCAGGAAGAGTGTATTCCCGGGGGCAGTTGGTACAAATCGTCCAAGGCCATGATTTCGGCGGGGATGAACGGGTAATAGATGCCCATATCAAAAAATTACGCCAGAAACTTGAGAGAGTACCCAGCGAGCCTAAAATTATTCTGACGGTCTATGGAGTCGGCTATAAATTTAATGCCCACAAGGAGGAGTAACATCATGCGTAAACGCTTATTTCTCTCCTTCCTGGCCATTATTCTCCTGACCTTATTGCTCAGCATTCTGTCCGTTAACTTTGTCTTCCAAAAACATTTCAGTGATTATCTCGCCCGCTCCACAGAAGTGACTCTGGAACAATTGCCTGAGCGTTTAAGCAGCAGTTTCTTCAGCCATGGGTGCTGGAATTCCGATTCCCTATCTAACATCGCCCACTCTCTTCCTTTTGGAACCCATATCGTGATCAAAGAACCCTCTGGGGAGACCATCATGACCCTCATCAACCCCATGGAATCCATGCTGAAAAATGATCCCGGTCTATGGATGGACATGGGTTTAAACTACACCATTGAGGAATGGAAAAACAAGACCCTCATGATCTCCGGCCCCAATGGAGTCTTTGCTATTGCGGAAGTTCGCTATCCGGCCAGGGCCAAGGTTTTGACCCCTGCTGATCAGTCCTTCATTTCCGCTATCTATCAATCCTTGTTTCTGGCCGGAGCTTTAGCCTTGATCATTGGTATAATCCTGAGTTATTGGATCAGCCGGCGCTTGACTTCCCCTTTACAGGGACTGACAAAGGCCGTGCAGAGGGTGGGGGAAGGATTTTTGGACGAACAAGTCCCAGTTGCCACTAAGGATGAAGTCGGTCAATTGGCTACCGCCTTCAATGGGATGGCCGAAAACCTGAAAAAGCAGGAACGGCTCCGCAAGCAGTTCACTGCAGATATTGCTCACGAATTGCGCACTCCCTTAACCTCTATCCGCAGTTATATCGAAGCCTTCCAAGACGGAGTTCTTCCAGCCACCAAGGAAAACCTTGCCATTATCAATGAAGAAATTGAGCGGTTGACAAGGTTATCCAGCGATCTTAAAGATCTCAATGTCGCAGAGATGGGAGCCTTGTGCCCTTATCTGACTCAAGTCAATCTTTCCGCACTCATCGATAAAACAGTGAATATGCTCTCCCCTCTTATCCAGGAAAAAGGAATTTCTTTAGCATGGGGCAAACCTGAATCAATTTTTATTGAAGGGGATGAATACCTGCTAACCCGCCTGTTCTACAATCTTCTTCACAATGCTTATAAATTTACGGAAAGTGCGGGCAAAATTGAGGTTCAAATGGAGCTTCGCCATCAGGATGTCCTGATCACCATTTCTGACTCCGGAATCGGTATTCCTGAAGGGGATCTTCCCTTTATTTTCGAACGGTTCTATCGCTCAGAAAAATCCCGTTCTCGGGAAACTGGCGGTACAGGCATCGGCCTCGCCTTAGCTCAACAGATCGCTCATCTTCATCAAGGGACACTTACGGTCGAAAGCTGCCCAGGTAAAGGCAGCCAGTTCATGCTCATACTTCCACTAATCATTCAAGAAAAACCCACCCCCGTCTAAAACAGAAATTTTCTCTGCCGCAAGGGTTCCAGAGGGTTTAATTCACATGATCTTCAACAAAATTCACACGATATTCATGATTATCCTCTATGATGTTGTTATGGTATTGCCCATTTAAAAATCAACTATTGTAGGGAGGAATCGAAATGATAAAAAAACTCGCTTTAGGAGTCATTACCGCAGCCCTGTTGATTGTCGGAACTACTGCCGTATTTGCGGAAACCAATAGTTCAGCGCAACCTGCTCAGACCCAAGGCTGCTACGGGCCACAATGCGGAGCGTCACCCTGCGGTCCTATCAATAACAGCTACTAATCCTACATCTGCGGCCACTTTCTGACTTACGCAATCGCTAAAGGTTGATTATGTAAAAATTGTAGCAGCCATGGTAGTTTTGAAAATTAAAATAACCATGCTATAATTTTTATAATTAGAGAGGAGTGGTGCTTTTTGAAATGTCCAGTCTGTGATGCAGAACTGACCATGTCCGAAAGACAAGGTATAGAGATTGATTACTGCCCTAAGTGCCGGGGTGTATGGTTAGACCGAGGTGAGTTGGATAAAATCATTGAAAGAAGCAATTCTTTTGCCAATCCCGTAAACCCGGTCCCTGCCTCAAGTACTGCTCCTAATCCCGGACAGCAATACAGCGGACAAACTTATGAGCAGCCTTATGGACAGCCTCAGCACAACCCTAATTATTCTAATCAGGATTACTATTACAAAAAGAAACGGCGTAAATCTTTCCTTGAAGAGTTATTTGACTAAACAGAGGACGTGTGAAATCTTGAATTTTCTCACGGCCCATAAACTTAGAGACACTAACCTATTAAAGATGGCACGACCACCCTACACTAGGGTAGCTGCCATTTTTCTCATATTATGAGCTATACAATCACCTGCCTTAACCCCGCAGACCTCAATCCGGAATCTTGGCGTTTATGGATTCTTCATAGCCTTTAGGGGCTCAATTGTGCCCAATCTTTCTATAATAACTTCATTTACTAAATGTTTGGATTAGAGTAAAATTAACTAAACATTTTCCAAGCTTTGAAAGTCAGGAAAACTTTGCTCGTTGGAGGAGAGATTGTATCATGGATACTATCAAAGCAATAGAGTTAAGAAAAAGTGTGCGGAGCTATCTGTCCAAACCTGTAGAAACAGAAATTATAACCCAACTTGTGAGAGCCGGCAATAGTGCACCTAAAGTGGGGATCTTCCATACTTCAGTCATTGAGAATCCTGAAATATTAAAAGAAATTAACGAAGAAGCCTTAGTACAATACAAAAACTCCGGCGACAAGCTTCTGATGGGGCGGGCAGCACTGGAAGGGTACCAGCCCCTATACGGCGCTCCTGTCTTCTTCCTCTTTTCTGCTCCTTTTGCCAACCCTTTGAAAGAAGCCACCACCTCCTGTGCCGCAACTTGTATTACCATAGCGGCAACGGCACTGGGACTGGGTTCTTGTTATATTCATTCTGCCTTACAGGGTATCAGGGGAAATTCAAAACTCATGGAAAAAATCGGTATCCCCTTTGGCTTAACTCCTATCTGCGGAGTCGTGGTAGGCCATTCTGCCGAAGATTCCTTGCCCCCTCACCGTTCCATCACAGAAAATGTGAATTATTGCCGGTAAAAAAGCGCCTGCCCCGTGAATTAGTTGGGACAGACGCATAGTTATAGTTTCGAATTGTATTGGGATAAATTCAAGTTATTAACCCGCTTGATTTATGGTGTTCTTTATTGCCGCTCTATGCCCGGCATCAACCGGGAAAAGATGTCTCAAGAACCCTTTGTTTAAGATGGGGAATTTATCCACCAGTTTATGCATAAAGAAACGATCTACACCAATTGCCCCCGAAGCAGCTGCAAAATATAAAATAAATAAGAACCCTATAACCATTTGGGGATTAGAAGATACTGTACCCGAAAGTAAAAAGGAAAAATTCATAGTTAGGGCAAAAAATGCTGCTAAGGTGGTAAAACAGCCAAGAATAAGACCCAGACCGATCATTACTTCACCGGTTTTAACCGCAACAGCCATGATATCTGCATTAGGTAAGAACACATGGCTGATCAGCCAGCCCCAAGTGTCGGTTACATTTGCTTTCCCGGTTTTACCCGCAGCTGCCATAGCTTCCGCCGTCTGAGCCAAGCCTCCTTTTAAGAATCCACCGACTGAGTCTCCGTTAAAACCGGTTTGGAACTTACCAATGCCGGCATTAAGGAAGTAGTAACCAAAGTAGAGACGAATCAATAGGGCAATAACGGACTTGATTGGATTTTTCATCTAAAACCCTCCTGCAAAATTATAATTAAGATCAGTGCTTTTTTGATCTGAGGTTAGGCCTCCTCTCCCCGCCTCAGTAACACTTATATCTGCATCAAGATTACATTGCAAATATCATGCCAATACTAAAAAGGCTTATCTTGGCTATGCTATTCAGAATTAACAGTTAACTAATTAACACTGCCCAGTTAACAGTGTTAACTCAGACCCTATTCACTTTACTTTTATACCTATCCTGTGCTGAAGAGACAGTTGTTAACACTGAGGGCAAAAAGCAAAATTGCCCATAAGACTGCCATGAGGATTACCTTAAACAGATTAGGGAGAACGATTATGCGTGATGAACTATTTGAATCCTTTCCTTTTGGGATAATCCGTATAGACTCCACCAACAAAATACAGCGGATGAATCATTATGCCAAACAACTGACTCATGCCCTGGATCAAGAATCTTTAGAGACCCTTCTCAGTTTAAAACCGAAGAATGATATTACCACATGGTCTGTAGCCAATCATCAGATTGCTCTAAATGTCGAACTCTTTATGGTAAGCGGTGACTCCAACCGCCTGCTTCTGCTTGGGTTGGAACCAAATTTTACATCCGCACTCCCTCCCCAGTTTGAACGAGCGCTCGAAGATCTGACCACAGATCCGGAAGAGATCGTATTGCGCATTGTAAATATGATCAGCGAGGCAACTTCTTTTGAGCGTTTTGATTTGGTACGGGTGAATCCCCAGCTTCGCAAATACAGCTATGCTTACTCCATTGGTTTGGGAATAGAGGGCAGTATCTACGCCCCTTATTCTCAAATCCGTAAGACCGGTTTAGGCTGGATTTTAGAAACGGAAGCTCCCCAACTGAGCTCCTCTCTTCAGCCGGAAGGTTTCTCTTTCAGCGAAGATCCCATGCTCTATCGGACAGGATTTCGTTCCGCCCTGAGAGTTCCTATACTCTTTGGTCACGAGGTAATCGGTGCCATCTTATTGGGCGGCACCAAAGCCTTGCAATTTGAGATAGAAGATGCCTATTTGATTAACCAGATTTCCCGGCACTTCAGTCAGGCCTTTTATCATTCCGGAATAATCCAGGAACGCTCTTATCAGGCTATGGCTACATCGGCTTTTCTGCACAGCATCGCAGAAAACCTTAAAGATGATCACATCCTTGATTTTCTCAATGACTATTGCATTCAATTGCAGATCGCCACTCAACTGGAAAGCATCTATCTTTGTCTCCTTGATCAGACTCATCAACAGCAAAAACTCCTCATTAGCGCAGGCAGAAAATTCCCCCAGAAAAATGAGTGGAAACCTTTGGACAAGGAAATCGCCGCGATGCTTCAAGCAAAGAGTATTGTCTGCTATAGCTTAGTCCACACCTCAATCCAAAATACGGACGAACTTTTGAACCAAGGATTTACCTCTACCCTTTACGCTCCCATCGAACATCGGGAAACCATTGTCGCCGCGCTGGTGGCCGCCGCTATGGACGAAAAAGCTTCTTCCCCCCATATGTCCGGATTATTCAAAGTAGCTACAGAGCAACTTAGCTCTGTAGTAGCCCGCCTCCAAGACGCGTCCGGTGCTGCCCCTGAACCAAACTCTTCTCGGCAATCCCTTAAACCAACAAGAAAAGATCGTCTACAAGATCAAGAAACTTCCGGATTTTCACGAATTATCGGCAGCTCTAAAATCATGCAGGACACAATCCAGAACGCTGCCCGAGCTGCTCAATATGACTTCCCCATATTAATTACCGGTGAAACAGGAACCGGGAAAGAGCTGCTGGCGAAAGCGATTCATCAATCAAGTCAAGTTGCTCAAGGCCCTTTTATTGTCGTTAATTCGGCAGCTATACCGGCTAATCTTTTAGAATCCGAGCTTTTCGGTTATCAGGAGGGTGCCTTTAGCGGCGGAGTGAAAGGCGGCAAGCCCGGAAAAATCCTGCTGGCCAATCGAGGAACTTTGTTTCTGGATGAGATTGGTGAGCTTTCTCCGGAACTGCAAGCAAAACTCTTAAGAGTTATCCAGGAACAAGAGATAGAACCTTTAGGCGCTATCAAACCCATTCCGATTAAGGTCCGCATTCTCTCCGCAACCCATCGCGACCTTAGTTCG
The DNA here is from genome assembly GCF_900143285.1 of Desulfitobacterium chlororespirans DSM 11544. Taxonomy (NCBI): domain Bacteria; kingdom Bacillati; phylum Bacillota; class Clostridia; order Eubacteriales; family Desulfitobacteriaceae; genus Desulfitobacterium; species Desulfitobacterium chlororespirans. Next base: position 367,973 of record NZ_FRDN01000005.1, on the reverse strand, counting down.
ATGGTTGAGCAGGGAGAATTCCGGGAGGATCTACTCTATCGACTTAATTCTATTGAGATCAAAATCCCTCCCTTACGGGAGAGGGGGCAGGATATTCTGGAATTAGCCGAGCATATGCTTCAGTTCCTTGCTCAAAGTCATGATACTCCGGAAAAAACCCTTTCCCCTGGCGCTCAAGACCTCTTCCTCAAATACACTTGGCCGGGCAATATCCGTCAACTCCAAAATATTATCAACCGGCTTTACGTTTTTGCCGAAGGTTCCACTATTCATGCCCAGGATCTGCCTCCCGACCTTCGGGTGGCTGAGACGGACAAGGGACATTCCGAGAAAGAGGAAATCGCAGGCTTACTTGCAGAGTTTGGCGGAAACAAAACCGCTCTGGCACAATATCTGGGGATTACCCGTACCGGTCTTTGGAAAAAGCTTAAACGTCTAGGGCTTCAATAATATGAAGGGTGGAATTTTAAATTCCACCCTTCATATTATTGAAGCCCTTCTCTGTCTGTCATATTCCCGCGCCAGGAAGCTTATACTCAAGAAATCATCTCACCCGTGGGAAAAAGTCTCCATTCTCCGTCCGCCATAAAGCTTAGCGGACAAATCTTCTTTGCCAATAATGCCGCAGGCATCAGCCCGGCAATGTTGGCAGTGACGAAATTGCTTTAGATAAACTTCTCCGTCACTACGGGCTTTATTGATTTGTTCACAGGTGGGGGCCGGAATATCCTTCAGCTCATGCTGAGGTATAAGAGGGATGATATTATGCACTGTTGCCCCTGCCTTCTTTACCGTACGGGCAATATCTCCAATGCAGTGATCATTGATTGTGGGAATGAGTACTGTATTGACCTTAACTACAATCCCTCTTTGACTTGCTTGCTGAATCCCGCGCAACTGGTGAGCAAGCAATATCCGCCCTGCTTCTTCACCTCTGTAAACTTTCCCTTCCCAAAGGATATGAGAGACCACCTTGGATGCGCTCCAAGGGTCTACTGCATTGACTGTTACCGTTACAGTGCGGACTCCCAAATCATACAGAAGATCCGCTTTGCCGGGGAGAGCTAATCCATTGGTGCTTAAGCATTTAATTAAGTGGGGGTACGCCTTGTGAACCTGCTGAAAAGCTTCGACTGCATGAAAAGAGGCCAGGGCGTCCCCAGGTCCGGCAATCCCCACTACCGTAATTTCCGGACACAGTTCCAAGGCTTTGCCCACTATATCCACCGCTTCTTCTATAGGAAGAATGCCTTTGGCAACTCCGGGGCGCAATTCCTTACTATTGCAGTCCCGCCGGCAAAACCGGCACTGGATATTGCAGGCGGGACTGATCGGCAGATGAAGTCTGCCCTTTTTTCCATGGACCGCTCCGTTGAAGCAGGGATGATCAGAGATGTTAGGAGTTCGCAAATGATTCTCCATCTGAGTTTCTATCAGCTGCTCTATTTGATTGATAATCTGCCTTCGCAAAGGTCTTACACCTTGAGCCTCAACTTCCATAGCCATTTCAGCCATGGCACCCCTCTTCTGGGGTCGAATACCATTTTTATAATTAATGCTTATGATGAGCCCTCCTCTCCTTTTGCTTTTTCAGATAGGAGATATACCCTGCCAAGATATCTTCAATAAAACCGGTCATCTCCAAGACCTGGACATTGTGCCTTTGCAGCGCTGTCTTAGCGTAAGAACCTACTTTGACCGCAAAGAGAACCTGGCAGTCAGAAAGCAAGGAGATACTATTTGCAAAAGTCTTGTCATCATGCTCACCGAAACGGCAGGGAGGACTGTTTTCACGACGTTCTGCGAAGTTCCAGGCACAGGACTCCTCATTAATTTCCACGATATAAAAGCAGGGACTATGCCCAAAATGCTGACTTACGAATTTCCCATCCTTAGAGGCAAAGGCTGCCAACATAAGCACCTCCCCTTTCGTTCAGAGATAATATTCCGTTACCTCTTCATCGGCAAAATGCAGGAGCTTGAGGATTTGATTGCGATAGTCTACAAATTCAGAGGCTCCCCGATTGCGGGGATGGTACATATCCAATTTTAACTCTTTCATGATGCGTCCCGGCCGGGGCGACATCACAATAATTCGATTGGAAAGATAGATAGCTTCGTCCACATCGTGGGTAATGAGGATCATGGTGGTACCACGCTGCTTCCAAAGATTGATCAGCTCATCCTGGATATTCATGCGGGTAAAAGCATCCAGGGCACCCAAGGGTTCATCCAGAAGCAGAACATCCGGTTGATTGGCCAGTGCCCTAATCAGAGAAACCCGCTGGCTCATGCCTCCGGAAAGCTGATGGGGGTAAGATTTATGAAACTCCTCCAGCCCAATGAGTTGGAGCAATTTTGAAATGCTTTCTTTTTTCTCCTTATATTTCCCCTCTGCTTTCAGCCCAAAAGCAACATTATCCCAGACATTGAGCCAGGGGAAAAGCGTTGGATCCTGAAAAACCAACCCTCGCCTGGCACTGGGTTCCTCTATCCTTTCGCCATCACAAAAAGCTCCTCCATGAGTGGGCGTCTCCAACCCGGCGATGATTCGCAAAAGGGTGGATTTACCGCAGCCGCTGGCCCCCACGATGGACACAAATTCTCCCGGCTGAATATCTATACTCACATCATTTAAGGCAGTCAGGGTCGTGGCCAGATCATTGCGGGCGAAGATTTTCGTAACATTTTTGATTTGGATATATCCTTTTCCTCCGCTCATTGGATCGTCCCTTCCTGCCAGCGCAATACTCGTTTTTTCACTTGGGTCAGCACAATGTTTACTACGGTAAAGGTCAGGCAAATAACAATAACCGCCGCATACATCTTGCCAAACTCTGCCCAGCCCTTTTGCCAGTTGATATACCACCCCAAGCCTGACTCCACGCCCATCATCTCCGCAACCATAAGTGTAGTGCAGGCTACACTCATGCCCTGGGTTAACCCTTGAAAGATATTCGGCATAGCGGCAGGAAGGGCAACTTTAAAAACAAGCCGTCTCTGCCGTGCACCCAGGGTTCTGGCGACTTCAAAATAGGATTTGCGCACATTCACAACTCCTGTCAGAGTGGCTATGGTCACCGGATACCAGACCCCTAAAGCAATGAGAAACACACTTCCTTTAAACAATGAAGACGCTATGATTAGAACAATAGGCAGCCAGGTGGTGGAAGGAATCGGGCCTAAAATCTTAATGATCGGCATAACCCAATAATGAACTTTTTTCGACCATCCGGCAGTCACGCCGGTGATGAGGCCAACAATGCCTCCAAAAAAGTATCCCGTAAACAGCAGAATGAGCGAATTTCTGATGCAATCCAACAGCAGCACCCGGTCCTCAATGATGGCATTGAGAATCTTATCCGGCCAGGGAAAGTAAGGAAGGGGCAATTTTCCGGTTTTAAGGGTCAGGTAATCAAATATAATCAGCAAAATAAAAACCGCGCTATAAAAAGGAGCTTGAGCCCTTAAGCTTTCATGAACTTTTTGGGAGAAGAAAGACCCAATGAACCGTCCCAGCAGCAGGAGCACAAAGAATCCCACAAACAGCGGATAAACCGCTGTTGTGGTATTGAATTTATAGTTGGGCAGGAAATAATATTGCAGAAAGAGAATTACGGCCACGGCTACAGGTGCACCACTGATAATATAATCTAAAGTTCGCTGCCATTCAGTCTTGGGGCGTTTTTCCAATTCCGCCAGCTGGTCGCTGGTCAACGGCGGTGTGGTGCTCATGATAATTTCCCCTTTCGCCCATTAATTCTTCAGATCTTCCAGCTCAAACCGATGCCAGACTTGTTTCTTAAAGGTTTCAGCATCAAGATTCTGATCGATGACACCCAGGGCCTTATATTCGTCGATAGAATCATAGATTGATTTTTCCGTGCCATCGTTGGTGACGTTATAATTATAGAGCTTGAGCAAATCCACGGCATAATCAACACTGCCACTGATATGCTTATTATCCAGGAGAATCTGAGCTGTTTCTTCCTTATTTTCCTCTACCCACAGACTGGCCTTGTAAATTGCTCTGGTAATTTTTTCGGCAGTTACAGGATTCTCACGGATAAAATCTCCTGAGATACCCAGTACGCAGCAGGTTTCATTCTTAAAATCTTCATCCAGGGTAGTGGAACGAATTCTTTTCACCAGTCCTTCCTGGACCCATTTCTCAGCTAGTTGATCCGCAAGAACGGCTATAGAAGCTTCGCCTTTCTGCAATACCTGAAGAGCCTGTTCGGCAGGGAAGTCCTTCCAAGTAAAATCTCCTGGAACGTACCCATCATGGGCAATCAAACGATAGGCAATGTTATGATAGATACCGCCGATACCGCCATTAATGGCCACAACCTTTCCTTTGGCATCCGCGAAGGAATTGATGGGCGAATCAGCCAGGGCAATGGCCGAGGCGCAACCGGTGTGCAGGCCTACCGTAAATACCAGATCCACTCCGCTGGTGATGGGTTTAAGCCAGCCGGCAACCATGCCTGCCGAGGTATCAATTTTCCTGCCCACAATAGCGTCACGGGTATCTTCGGCACGGGTCAGCTCCGTATTAAGCCCTTCAGCCTTGAAAAAACCTTTTTCTTGAGCAATGGCGATGGGCGCCTGGCACAGCCCGCCATTGTACCCAATATGAATCACCCGGTTGGCAGCCGGCTCCGCTTGATAGGCTGCCTCATATTGCTCCGGAGTCAGATTGGCGGATTCTCCAGGCTGCAGCTGTTCTGTTCCGACTTGGCTGCTTTGGGCCGGAACCCCTTGGTTCGAAGCGCAGCCTGTAAGGCTCCCTGCCAGCAACGCTCCTGCAAGAAGCACTGCGGTTAATCGGAATACCAAGTCTCTTTGCGGTTTTCTCATACTCATCTTCTCCTTCTCATCATCGATCTTTCCTGGCTCATCCTTTGATGTAACTGAAAGGATCCTTTTCATACCATTCCTTTTTATAAGGAAGGTTCACATGTTGGGCCAAACGCCTGGGCAAGGAAGTATTCTCAAAGGCAAAAGCGATCCGTTTGACCAGGGAAAACAGCCCTCTGTATCCAAAGTAGGCCCGATCCACATCGAATAACTGAATGGCCGGTACCCCCATCTTCGCTACCCAACCCTGGGTGCCGTTGTGGGCAATCACCAAATCCGGCTGATACCGGGCGATTTGATTGGCCAGTTCAAATAGTTGGTTGCTTACCGACACGTGAACTTCGGGCAACTCATCAGCCAAGGAGCCATAAACAGGCTCTGCACCGTTATCATAGTGATAGGCTCTCACACCGATGACTTCCAGGCCCAGGTCCTTGAGAACTTTTGCTTCTTCGGCTACGCGGACGACCCCGCCGCTGATCAATACACGCTTGCCCTTTAGGACCGGCAGGAAGGGCTGAAGGGCTTCGTTCACCTGCTTTTCCTCTTGGTCTGCCAGCCGATTAGCCTTCTCTGCCAAGCCGAAATGCTCTGCCACCGCAAGGAGCCATTTTCGCACCGCTTTCGTACCGATAGGCATTCCTTGGATTACATAGGGCAGACCGTATTTATCCTTCAAATAAGCAAGCAGATAATCGTCATGAACATTGCACATGCTGATATTCAACGCAGCCTGAGACATTTTACGGTACTCAGCCAAGGAACTGTATTCTGTGTAAACCTGTACATTAAGGTTCAAAGCCTTTAACAAACGCACCAGTTCTTCCTCATCGGCAGGGCCGATGGAGGTGGCGTTAAACAAATTGACCGTGCGGTTTTTCCGGTAAGCAAATTGTTGAATGGCCAACTCATATCCGGGCTCATTTTCCTTAAGGGGAATAAAATCTTGCCCGGGAAGTGGTTCTAAAGGAAGATGCTTAAGCAGTCCGTGATAAAAGGAGTCATAAGCCGTTGCCACCACACGGGTTCGAAAGCCCGGGCAATGAATGGAGACCAGATGAGCAGCAACTCCTTTCTGGGTTTGACGAACTACTTCTTCCACATCATCACCGATGATGCTTGGGGTGCAGGTGGATACTACAAAAATGATCTCAGGACGGAAAGTTTTATCCGCATATTCGACAGTTTCTCTAAGCTTCTTTTCCCCGCCGCCGATGACGTCTGACTCCTGCAAATTGGTTGTCAGCCAGACCAGAGCCTGCGGCTTCTTTCCCCGCTTCGCTTTGCCTTTATTGGCTGCGGGCCCAAGACTATGCAGTGTGCTCCCGCACCCTACCGGGCCATGCATAATGATGACTGAATTCTCCACCGTTGCAGCCATCATCAGGGACAACTGCATCTGGCAGGCACCGGCTTGCCAAAACTTCCTGTTTTTTTGCAGTATGCATCCCGATTGGGCGCAGTCCAACAGTTCTTTCCCGCAACCGCTGAAGCTGTCCCCTATGGTCAGACGCTGTTCCCGGGTGGGGGGGATATTTTGTTCATAATAGCTCATTTTTGACCTCCTACTTCGGGGCGACAAGGACATCGATCAGATCTTCAAATAAGTGCAGCCCGCCCCGGTATCCTGAATACCCCCGGTCCACAATGATGCGGTTGTATACGGGGAAGCTGACGCTTAAGTAATTGAGACCCCGGCCGACTGCCAACTCCTTCTCCAATGAACTGCCTAATAGGTAAAGAGGAGCATAGGCATCAAAGTAACGCTGTCCCTGGTCTTGAGGATGCCTTTGCCTGAGAGTCACACCGATGCGGCTGGTGTCGCTTTCAAATATCAACTCACCCAGTAAATTCTTCGCCTGAAATGCCTCCCTGAGTATTTCTTTTTGTCCGTCATGAAGAAGATCGGTTATGAAAATATCTTTGGGTACCCACCCCAATTCCCTTTCTAAAAACTCTGCATAGGGGATGGCATAGTTGGAGTTGGTGATTATGGCTGCATAAAATTTGTAGTCAGCATCGGTAAAAATATCCACAGCCCGTTGGAAATAGCCATAATACTCTTTGTTTTCCTGGGCAATAACCTCTTCAACCCTTTGCGGTTCTATCTCCAGCTTTTCAGCAACCTCCCTCAGAAAATGGTCAGTGGCTTCAGGGCCGATGGGCAAATCAGTAATCCAGTAGGGTGTTCCATGTGTTTGCTCAAAGTTCTTCACAAACTCCACTCCCCACACATGGGAAAACAGAATATTTAAAGTGGCTGACGGAGCACTGGTAAGGTTGGCGAAGGTCTGATCAGGAGTAAAGAAGGTATTAGCCTCCAGTCCTAGCTTTTCCAAAAGCCGTTTTATTTCACTTAGATCTCCCCGAAAAAACGGGTCGTAAGAGGGCACCAAACCAAAAAGATTGACCAGTTTAGGTTTTTTAGGGTTAGACCTGGACAAATACTTATTAAAAATACCTTCCAGGGTGATGGAATAGCCCGCATAGGCATCTCCCTTAAAACTGGGAGTGCTGATGGCGATGACAGGCTTTCTCTCGCCGGCAAATTCACTGACAACACCCTGCACGTCATCCCCGATCATCTCGGTTATGCAGCCGGTAGCTACGACGAATAAGTCGGCATCAATAAGGTCCAGCGTGGATTGAATTTCCTCATGCAGACGGTCACTGCCGCCAAAGACAATTTCCGTCTCGGTCACGGCACTGGTAGGCGCACTTTGACCACTGGCATAGCTGGAACCGCAGTATCCGGCTCCAAAAGCCGCGGCACCGCTGAGATTGCCTCCGCAACCGAGGGCGCTGTGAATTATGGGCACCACTCTGGGCAGAGCGCTCATGGTGGCCAGAGCCCCTCCCAGTGCGCAGGATGTTCGCGGTCTTTCGATAAAGATTGCCATGGTTTTCCTCCCCTAAAGTCTTAATTAGAAATAGCTGTTCAGGCCGCTCAGGGTGGTTCAGGTTGATTAAACTGAGGATAAAGGCGGGCTAAATACCTGCGGCATTTCCTCCGACAACCACTCCCCTTTCCAAGGCCAACAATTGATCTGACCAGCTTGTCGCCCACTCTTGCAGTTCTTTTATTTCCAAGGGAGCGGGAACCTTTGAGCTTTTATGCTCCACAATCTTTTCGGCCAGACGAGTATATACTTTCGCTTGTTCGGATTCAGGAGCAGCTTCAATCGTGGTCTTTCCCTGCAACTCACTTTGGGTTACTGTAATGGAGCGAGGAATATATTCCACCACCTGGGTCTGAGTCCGTTCAACAAAATCATCGACAATGGCTTTAGCATAGGCTTGGTTGATGGAATTAGCAATGACGCCCCCCAACAACGCTCCACCTGAATTGGAATATTTCTTGATCCCTTTAAAGAGATTATTGGAGGCATAAATGCTCATAAAATCTGACGAGGAAACCGTAAACACATGTTCAGCGATCCCTTCTCGAATCGGAATTGCAAACCCTCCGCAAACCACATCCCCTAATACGTCATAAATGACAAAATCCAAATCCAGGCTTTCAAAGACTTTTTGCTGCTTAAACAGTTCCACCGCTGTGATGATCCCCCGTCCTGCGCAGCCAACCCCTGGAGCCGGGCCTCCTGCCTCCACGCAATAGATTCCATTGAAGCCCTCAAAGATCACTTCGGATGCTTTCACCACACTTTTTTCCCTCAGAGTGTCCAGCACCGTAGGGATGTACCTTCCTCCCCGCAGAGTATTCGTGGAATCGCTCTTAGGATCGCAGCCAAACTGCATCACCTTATATCCGAGCTTTGACAAAGCTGCACTTAGATTTGATGTGGTGGTGGATTTGCCAATCCCTCCCTTACCATAAATTGCAATCTGTGTGATTTTCTTTCCCATAACACCCTCCGCAAAAATTAATTCTGTCTACTCCACACACTTCCGACGTGATCATAAACTAAAGATCTTTTACTCAAAAGAAAAGGAGATCAAGTAGATAACCTTAAGGCAAGGTCCTGCTTAATCTCCAGTTTACTGGTCAATTAACTATCAAGTTGTCAACTAGGCTGTTCCTTTTCTGTTAACTTGGTTTTTTAACCTGAATTTCTCATTTTTATCAATCTGGATGACAATACCATCTTGAACAATTATCGTGACAGAACCATGTTTCATTGAGTCAATAATTTCTAATAGTGTTACTACCCATGAAGGATTAACTTGGCTGACGGCGGGTTGGACTTTTTCGCTCTCTTTAATCCTCAACACCTCCTGACAAGGGTACTTGATCAAGGCATTCCTGAATACGCCGCCTGAAACTATCTATGCTGTATACGCAGGTTTTCCCGCAATTTGCTTAACTATAGAGGAAATTCCAATTCCCCTGGAAAAAAGCACTTCTTTATCGCATTTTTTTGCTGCTTTTTTGGTATCCCACATACTGGCATGTGAACAAGCTCCTAGAATTACGATTACCAAATCTACGTCTTTAATTAATTTCTCTAAATTCCTTTTATTATGTTTCTTCGGAATGCCATCATAAAAGTGAATTTCGACCCGGCCTGTTTTTCCCAGAAGCTTACCATACGTTTCTTGATTATGATTTTGCCCACCTACGATAGCAATCCTCATTTTAATCCCTCTCTTTCCACTAGATGATAACACTTTTCAATACTTACTTATCCAATCAATTTACTACGTTTTGTATTAAAAAAAGAGAGCTGCAAACTTTATACCATTCTTTAATTTATCTATGCAAAAATTATATGTTTTTATTCTATTATTATTCCTATAGGATTTATAAATATATCTTAAGGGGTATTCTATTCTACAACAGATCTTTTGTCAATAGGAATTTCATCAAATTTTCTTCCTTTACATTCCCGGATTCTTTTATGTTCTTTCAATCTGGCATAAAAGTGCTTTCAACACCGGGAACCCGGAGATTGGATCGCGATTATAGAAATCAGTCAAATTATTGGCATTGGCATGGCGCCAGGGTTCCGCCTGGATCGGCCCTCCCCCGCCCACATTAAGTTCTACCACTCCCTGGGGAATGTCTTCCGTTACGGCAGCATAAAACTCCACACTTCCCCGTTCCGTACGAATGACAACCTTATCGCCATTCCGGACACCACGAAGGGAAGCATCTTCCGGATTAATAATGACCTGAGGTTTTTCTTGAAGTTTGAGCAAACCAGGGATATTCAAATGCTGGGAACGGAAAGTAGATTGAATTCTCGCTCCGGTATTCAAAATCAAAGGATATTTCTTATACAAATCCGGGTTGCCGAACTTCCCTTCTGCGGGTTCTGAGTATACCGGCAAGCCGTCGTATCCATATTGGAGCAGTATGCCGGCATTGATTTCTACTTTGCCGGAGGGGGTATTAAATCCTGCTTGACCATCAGCCCGCAACAACCCTTTCGCGTATTTTTGATACTGCGGTTCCGGTCGAGGTAAGAGAATTCCATCTTCTGCTTCCTGTAATCTCTCCAATACTTCAGGATTTTCAGCAAAAGCTTGCTTTAAAAACTCATCATCACATTGAGGAAACAGCTCGCCATATCCTAACCGTTCAGCCAAAGCCGCCAAGATTGCCAAGTCGCTTTTTGCTTCACCCACTGGTTCAATCACTGGTCGTCTTAAACGCAGATAACCTGGATAACGCTGATAAGATGTGTTTTCAAAATAGGTTGTAGCCGGCAGCACTACGTCTGCGAATTGAGCATCCCGGGTGAGAAAACGATCTATTACCACCAAGAAATCCAAGCTTTCAAAGGTCTCTTCCCATATTTGGGTTTGGGGATAGGAGGTCAAAATAGATGCACCTATATTGATCAGCCCTTTGATTTGGTAGGGTTTACCTTCTAAGACTGCTTTGGGGAATTCCATAAATTGAGCACTTTCCGTAAGTTCATAGAACAGTGGGTATTCTGCCGCACCAATCGGAGCTATACCTTCAGGTTTATAGGCAAGTAATCTTTGGTTCCCTGGCCGCGAAGCCTGATTGATGACTAACCCACCGGGCACATCGATATTTCCGGTAATGGCCCAAAGAAGATAGACAGCTCGAATGGATTGTACTCCCCCATTGGAATACTCCAACCCGGTATACGTCCTTAAAGTCGTATGCTTCGTTGTTGCAATCAGACGGGCCAATTGAATGACTTGTTCAGCTGGAACTCCAGTAATCTTCTCTACTTCAGCAGGGGAAAATTCTTTCACATATTCCCTTAGCTCGGCAAAGCCTATAGTCCAGCTCTCCACAAATTCTTTGTCATATAATTCTTCTTCAATCACCAAATTGAGAAGGCCTAAAGCTAACGCGCCATCCGTCCCGGGGCGAACAGCTATCCACTGATCCGCTCTTTTGGCAATATCGCTGCGCATATGGTCAATGGCAATAATCCGTATTCCTTTCTGCTTCGCTTTTAGAATCCGGTCAAACATAAAGGGCGGGGAATCCGTAGCAGGATTTGCTCCCCAGACAACAATCAGCTTGCTGTTCTCAATATCCGGTTCTAAAGCGGGTCCCAGCAGCCCAAAATTCGCCTTAGGCGCCAATACACCGAAAGAGGTGAAACATAAGGAGCTTACACTAGCCACATTAGGAGAGCCAAAAGGCCAAAGAAATCTGGAGGTCATGGTTTCCCCACCACCGGTGAACTCTGCAAAAGACTGTTCAAAGGTTCCCCTTCCGCTATGACTGGCTACCGCTTGAGGGCCATATTTCTCCTTAATTGCCAGGAGCCTCTCAGCCACATAATTCAGAGCTTCATCCCAGGTGGTTTCCCTAAATTGACCGTTTCCCCGTTTTCCTGTACGAATCAGCGGTTTTTTCAAACGATTAGGTGAGTGAACCACTTCAGGTGCATGTTTTCCCCGAATGCATAAGGCTCCAAAAGGCCCCCCCTTTAAAGGGAAGATCTCCACTAATTCACCATTCTTAACTCCAACCTCTACAGCGCACCCTCCCGGGCAAATCCCGCAAATTGTCTTCTGAGTTACCTTAGCACTCATTTTCATCCCACCTACTCTTTCTTACTTTGTTAAACATAAAGTGATTCCGCCTGCCTTAATGACTCTAATTCCTGCCTTAACAATGACTGTATCAATTATCCGTTTGAGTCCTCCATTCATGGTTTTCATGGTTATATAATAAAGACCCCATAACATCAGTATTTCACTAATGTCATAGGGCCTTTAGTTGACTAATCAGCCATCCAGTTAAGGAGATTTCAATATATATCCAACTAAACCTATTTAATTACTTTTATTTATAAAGCAATTTTAATCTAACACTATTAAAATGTCAATGCTTTCTTTCTATAATATCCTGCCCCTGCCGCCACTAACTCCTGAAATATTTTTTGACTGCTCTTATCCTTCATCATCACTTCAGGATGCCATTGCACTCCTATGCAGAAATACGCGTCAACTTTCTCAATCCCTTCGATGATGCCATCGGGAGCGACAGCACTGATCACAAATCCTTGGGGAGCCTCGGAAACTGCCTGGTGATGAACACTGTTTACCGCGATTCGCTCTTCACCAAGGAAGGTCCTTAATCGGGATTCCTTGAGAGTTATTTCATGCCAAGGGAAGTCCCGGGGGGCTTTCATCTTATGCTCCATAGATCCTGGGCATTGGCTGATAATATCCTGAAAAATCTTTCCGCCTGCGGCTACAGCCAGCACTTGAACCCCTTTGCATATCCCTAAGAGAGGAAGGTTCACTTCCAGAGCCTTTTGGGTCAGGAGAATCTCACTGAAATCCCGATCCGGCATACAGTCCCCGATTCCCCGCAGCGGATCTTCCCCCAGCAAAACAGGGGAGATATCCCCTCCACCCGTAAGGATAAGTCCATCCATAAGGGCAATGACTTCCTCGGCATCTTCAGCGGCAGCGACTGGGGGTAATAGTATGGGCTGCCCTCCCGCTTGCTTAACCGCTTCCACATAGCGGGCCCGCGGATAGGATTTTAACTCCTCATTACAATGAGCAGCAGTTATACCAATGACAGGTTTGCGCTTCATTATGTATCTCCTCTCCATACATTTCTCTACACCGGCTTATAGAGTATGATTATTGGGCTGCGCAGAGCCTCTTCCCTAAACATACTATTCAACGCTCTGCATTAAGTGATGAAGAATAAAAACAGCATTAGTCGTTCCGACCAACGCTGCCGCTGTGTTTATCTTAATTTATATTCACTTCATGTATTATACTCATTAAATATCAGTCAGTCCTAAACTGATTTCAATCGCTTGATCCACCCTCAACATCACTTCTTCATCAAGAACGGCGACCTTCTCCTTGAGGCGGCTTTTGTCAATCGTTCGGATCTGTTCGGTCAAAATGACCGAATCCCTTTCCAAACCACTGCGCTTGGCCCGCACCTCCACATGAGTCGGCAGCTTTGCTTTGGCAATCTGAGATGTAATCGCAGCTATAATAGTCGTCGGACTAAACTGATTTCCGATATCATTTTGGATCACCAACACAGGACGGGTACCGCCTTGCTCGGATCCGACGACGGGGTTAAGTTCAGCATAGTAGATTTCCCCGCGTTTTATAATCATCTCTGACACTCCACATTAGAATCTTCATAAACCACCTGGACCTCTTCCTCAGCAAGGAACAGCTCTCTGGCAATGGCTAAGTTCAATTGAGCCATTTCCTCATAACCTTTACGCATCTGTTCGCGGATTCCCCGTTTCCGGCGTTCATGAAGAACACTGTTGATTGCTTCACGTATAAATTCGCTACGATTTCTATTCTCAAGCGTAACGACATCATCCACTTCCGCGAGCAAATTCTCCGGCAAACTAATCATTATCCGCTTACTCTCTGCCACACCAGCACCCCCAAGTCATTTAGCCACAGCTATACTTCATTATAGACAATAACCCTAAAAAGTGTCAACGAAGTATGACGTTGAGATAAGCTAAAAAACCTTCAAATCAGCCTTATTTGCCATGTAAATTTTGGCATCACTTTGTTTTCCCCATTAATTAGCTTATTTTTCGGGATTATATCTATTATATGAGTATAGCCTCAATGATATACTCTCAATCTGCATTCTGCTAAATTTTCTTCTGCTTGGCAAGAATTCGCTCCACTACAGTTTCATGGGCAAGTCTTTCTAATTGATCATCTAAAAGAGTTAAGTTCCCAGCTTCTCCTCTTCTTTCCATAGCTAATTTCAACAGCACATCTGCAAAATGAGGATTCTTAGGCAGCAGGGGCCCATGCAAATAAGTCCCGAAGACATTCTTATAACGCAGGCCCTCTCCTTGATCCTCACCATTATTCCCATGACCATGGATGACCTTACCTAGGGGTTCTAGTCCAGGGCCAAGATAAGTTCTCCCCGAATGATTTTCAAATCCTACCAAAGTAGACAGGGAGTCGGAATTCACTTCTGCCAGCTCTTCAAGCTCTAAATTCACCACCACATTGCCGATCAAGCGGTTGGCACCGGCCACGGTCCAGAGATCCAGAATCCCTAAACCAGGAATCCTCTGCCCCTCAGCGGTCTGATAGTATTGACCCAGAAGCTGATAACCACCACAGATGGATAATACCACCAGTCCATCTTCAATGGCTGCCTTTAATTCTTCAACCCGCCCCATCAGGTCAGCCACGAGTATGTTTTGTTCCCGATCCGATCCTCCCCCGAGAAATAAGATATCCAAAGCATGAAAATCAATCTGTTCCCCTAAAGAAACATTTTGAACCTCAAAATCTAACCCACGCCAACGGGTTCGTGCTTCTAAGACCAGAATATTTCCTCGATCCCCATAGAGATCCAACAAATCCGGATAGAGATGGCCGAGTTTGATTTTCAAATTTACCCCTCCCCTCTTTGGATTTGTTGCCTTGAATTCAGCTCGCGGCCCTTAATCTGCCTATTGGCCAGAAGCTCCCGTGTGGGAAAAAGCAAGGTGTAGGTAGGGAGGATAAAGATCGTTGCCTGGCCTGCCAAGCCCTCAGATAACTTTTCCAGAGCATTGCTCATTTCCCGTTCAAGGTGCAACTTGTCTGCCGGCACTCCTGCATATTTGAGACGGACCGCCATATCCTCTGCCCGCAGCCCGGAACAGACAATTCTTTGAATCCGCCCCTCCTCCCGGCCTAAACACTCAAAGTCTACATCCCACAGCCAGGAAATATCCCGGCCATCGGCCGCTAAATCATTGATGCCGATGAGCAGCCGAATAGGATGCTCTTTACGGCTTAATACGGTCTGAATCACTTGATTAAAGCCGGTGGGATTCTTGACCAGGGTCAAAGTAACCGCTCCTTGGGGCAGGATGAATTGTTCCATGCGGCCGGCCTGTGGTATAAATTCACTTAAGCCTCTCTGAATCTCCCGGTCTTTTATTCCTATACGCTTGGCTGCCGTCATGGCAGCTAAAGCATTGTAAAGATTATAGTATCCTTGCAAGGCTATGGAATAGGAAGTCGGCTCCACCCTAAATTGGATTCCGTCTTCCCCCGCTTTGACATTCTGAGCCAGTACAGGGGGCTCTGGACGCTGATAACCGCAAGGGCAGGCATAGATCCCTAATTGTCCATAATGATAAAGAGTATAGACCAACTCTGCTCCGCAATGAGGGCAGAACCTCGCCTCCCGAGTCTCTGTGCTGTAGGTCTTACTATCCGGGGTCTGCTCCACCCCATAATATAAGGTATGGATTCGCTCCCGGCCGAATTGAGCTACCAGGGGATCGTCAGCATTAAGAATCAAATGAGTTTGAGGGGAAATAGCGTCCCGGACCAGTTTAATGGTAGTATCAAGTTCTCCATAGCGATCTAGCTGATCCCTGAAAAAATTCGTTACGATGGCGACATGAGGGGTAACCTGCTGACAGAATTTCGGTACCGTAGCCTCATCCACTTCCAAAAGAGCCATCTTTACTTTGGATCGTCCCCCCCAACCGGTATTGGTCAGCAACGCCCCGGTAATCCCTGTGACTAAGTTAGCCCCCGCCTGATTAAAGGCAAAGATCTTCCCGTCCGCCTTGAGTATCTGGGCCAGGAGGTTGGCTGTGGTAGTCTTGCCGTTGGTTCCTGTCACCATAATAATCCCATCCGTATAAGCACTGCTCAGCATGCCCATGAGCTGGGGTTCAATCTGCAAAGCTATTTTGCCAGGCAGGGTTGTTCCTTTTTTGCCCAGCAGCTTTAATATACTGCTCATGCTCTTGCCCGCCCATAGGGCAAGCCAAAAACGACTTTTTCGTCTCACGCCTGTATCTCCTTTTCACCCGATGTCCCAATTTTAGCATTCCTTAAGGGACTATATCAAGGATTACACACAGGTTCCTGTCAGAACTACTTGAAAATGGAACAGGGAACGGACTTCGCCGTTCCCTGCAAGGCTCTTATTTAGCAGCCATAATCGTCTTACTCAAATAATCCTGATTGACGCAAGTCAAAGGGGCTTCCCCTCTCAGCACAGCGGCAATATTTCCAGCGGCAGTCTCGGCCATGGCATCCCTGGTCTCAACAGTAGCATTGCCGATATGAGGAGTAAGGATGACCTGATCCAGCTTTTCCAGCCCTGCCGTGATCTGAGGTTCAAACTCATACACATCCAGAGCGGCTCCAGCAATGCTTTTATTTTCCAGAGCCTTCAATAAAGCTTTCTCATCGACCAAAGGCCCCCGAGCGGTATTGATCAGATAGGCCGAAGGCTTCATGGTTTCCAGCTCCTTAGCACCGACCATATGATGAGTGGCAGGACTATAGCTTAAGCTTAAGTTTACAAAATCCGCAGTTTTCAACACATCTTCCAAAGACATATAGGTGAACCCCAGCTCCTTTTCCTGCTGTTCTGAGAGGCGTGTTCGGCTGGTATAGACGATTTTCATATCAAAACCTTTCGCCCGCCGGGCAATAGCCTTCCCAATATTCCCCATGCCGATAATCCCGAGGGTCTTGCCTGTAACGTCCACTCCCAGATGGTACAAAGGAGCCCAACCTTTAAAGCGTCCGGCACGGGTCTCTTTATCCCCTTCAACAATACGGCGGGCGATGGCCAGAATAAGGCCGAGGGTTAGATCTGCTGTAGCATCCGTGGAAACATCCGGAGTGTTGGTTACAGGAATATTGGCTTCCCCTGCCGCAACAATATCAATATTGTTATAACCGGCACCATAATTGGCGCTCACTTTCAACTGGGGATTAGATTCGATAATATCCTTATCAATCGTATCGGACAAGAGACAGAGCAGAGCATCCTTGCCTTTCAGACCGGCAATGATTTCCTCCTTACTCAATAGCCGCAAATCATCATGCATGGTTACATCAAATTCTTTAGAGAGAATCTCATAAGCAAGTGAAGGAATCCTTCCTGTAATAAACACCTTTTTTCTGTTTGAATTTACGCTTTGTTTCATATATTAAAACCATCTTCCGCAATGTAAAACACTCTTTGTTGATTCTAAAATACCATAGCACTCACCCAAAGACAATACTTGGAAAAAAAGCTTTTATCTTTGAAAAACTGTTAAATTTAAAAACGTTCCAATAAAAGAGATAGTTCAGATAATTATCTTAAATCTGTATACCTGTGCTGGACAGTCCTCAAAAATCATCTTATAATTTAATAGCCAATTTCCTTTTGGTAAAACGTATTTGTGATGTATCTATGATGTAGTTATATTGAGCAAAAGACAGGAGGGAAAATCCGTGCTCTATTCTTATATGGACAGACGCCCCAGGCTGGGTAAGGATGTCTTCATTGCCGATGGAGCAAAAATAATCGGCGATGTCCATATCGATGAGGGTGCCAGCATTTGGTACAATTCCGTAATTCGCGGTGATATAGCTTCCATTTACATTGGTAAAAGAACAAATATTCAGGATCTCTCCGTAATCCATGTTAATACTAATGTACCCGTGATCATTGAAAATGATGTTTCCATAGGTCACTCCGTAACTCTACATGGGTGTACCATTAAGAAAGGATCCATGGTTGGCATGGGTTCCACGATTCTTAACGGAGCCATTATTGAGGAGGGATCTATGGTGGCTGCAGGCTCCCTCATCACAGAGAACAAACAGTTTCCCCCGCATGTTCTGATTATGGGATCACCAGCTAAAGTGGTAAGAGAGCTCACCCCTGATGAAGTAAACGACCTTAAAACAACAGCCCGCCACTACACCCAAAGAGCAGAGGAGCACCGGAAGAACATCCCCTTTTCTCCAACAAACGTTTAACTTCGTTGGCCAATCCATAGACAAACCTTAAATTAAGGCTTCGCAATACTACTTTGCTGTAGAACCATGCGAAGCCTTTTGCTTTTCCAGTTGCAGTGAAAAAAGGTCTGTCCGAAATCAGTACGCACGTACTGGTTTCGGACAGACCCCGTTTTCTAACCCTTATTATACTGAAAGATAAAGAGCGCATTTTACTTTATATACACTCGCGGGACTCGCTTCGATATTCCACACACAATCTCATAATTTATAGTATCCAACCAATCGGCCATTTCCGTGGCATCGATCCGTTCATAACCATCCATGCCGAGTAGGGTAACCACATCCCCTACCTGAACCTCCGGTATTTTCGTGACGTCCAGCATGGTCTGATCCATACAGACTCTCCCGATCATGGTGGTTCTTCTGCCTTTAATTAAAACTTCACCCTTATTGGATAGATTCCGGCGCAGACCATCGGCATAACCAAGGGGAATCGTCGCCACGCGGGTGGGATAGGCGGTTCTGAAGGTTCTGCCATAGCTGATGGTTTCCCCTTGGGGGACCACCTTTATATGACTGATTTTGGCTTTCCAGGAAAGTACGGGCTCCAGACCTAAATCATTGCCGACATGCTGGGAGGGAGGAAGTCCATAAAGAATAATCCCCGGCCGCACCATATCCAGATGAGCCTCCGGCAACTGCAGCAGAGCTCCGCTGTTGGCCGCATGCCGGATGGGGATATGAATTCCCTGGGCTTTGATTTTATCACACATCACTAAAAATTTCCTCAGTTGCTCCCGGGCAAACCTCAGATCACTATGATCCGCCGTGGCAAAATGAGTATAAATTCCCTCTATGTAAAGACCAGGCAGCTTGGTACAGCCGAAAAGCTCTTCCCAATCCTCTTCTCTAAAGCCAATGCGCCCCATTCCTGTATCCACTTTAAGATGAATTACTGCCTTCTTGCCTTGTCTCTCTGCTTCTTTCGCTAAAAGTACTGCTTGATCTAACTGATACACCCCGCAAATAATATCTTCTTTAACAACTGTCTCTATGGATTCTTCGGGTAAAGAACCGATGAGCATAACTTTGATATCCGGATACGCTCTTTTAAGCTCCAAAGCTTCATTCAATAAGGCAACTCCGAAACGACGGGCACCTTTTTCATAAAATGCTTCTACTGCTTGTAAGGCTCCATGTCCGTATGCATCAGCTTTGACTATCGGCATGATTTCACTTTCAGTCAAGGCCTGAATCCGGTCATAATTCCTCTGCAGTGCTTGTAAATTGATTTCTGTCCAAACCGGTCTATGTTCCATGGTGCCCCTCCTTAATGATTATTTTCCAGACTTCTCCGTGCCTTGGGCAGCTGATCCGCCACCTCACCGGCTGTATATCCGCTTAAACCGAATTCACCGGTCAATTGATCCGCTGCCTTGCCATGGAGATATACCCCCAGACAGGCTGCAGCTAAAGGCTCTACCCCTTGGGCCAACCAGGCCAGGATACTCCCTGTAAGCACATCTCCCGTCCCTCCGGTCCCTAATCCTGGATTACCGGTAGGGTTAAGAAATGCCCGCCCATCCGGGGCAGCAATAATAGTAATCGCTCCTTTAAGAACAAGGATACTTTCCCATTCTACAGCCTTATTTATGGCCAGTTCAAGCCGATTGGCCTGCACTTCTTCCGTTGTGCATCCGCACAAGCGAGCCATCTCGCCGGGATGAGGAGTAAGGATTAAAGGCCCCCGGCCCTGGCGCCAACCCAGAATTCCAGGTTCCTTGGCCAAAACATTCAAAGCATCGGCATCCAGGATTACCGGAAGAGGCAGATTGCGCAGAACTTCCTCTATGACCAGCAGCAATTCAGGATCTTGCCCTAATCCCGGGCCTATGGCTAAGGCCTGGGCCTGCTCCGCCCGTTCGTAAATAACAGGCCAGGCATTGCCATTGAGGGCCTTTTCACTTTCCGCACCCCAAACCGTAGCTTCTGTCAAAGCAAGATCGATTCCTTCGGCAAGTCCACGGGGAACAACCATCTGCAATAAACCTATTCCCGAGCGCAGGGCAGCTTTGCCAGCCAACAAAGCGGCGCCGGTCATTCCTTCCGAACCTGCCACCAAAATCCCCCGGCCATGGGTCCCTTTATGTCCCTGCAGACTGCGGATAGGTAAATATTGACGCACATCCTCAGTCAATATAGATGTAGTCAGCTTTTCATCATCCAGGAAGCGTTCCGGAATGGAAATAGGATCCACGCTGACCCGACCTGCATATTCGGGTCCTATCCCTAAAAAATGACCGAGTTTGGGCAGACCAAAGGTGACCGTGGCATTAGCCATGATCGCTTTACGGTAGACTTTTCCCGTATCTGCTTCCACGCCACTGGGAATATCTACGGCGATAACAGGTGCCTGAGCACGGTTGATTTCTTCCACATACTCCTCAATTAAACTGGGCAAAGCACCGCGAAAACCCGTCCCATAAATAGCATCTATGATCACATCAGCCTGGGCAAGAGATATTCTTACCAGTCTGCGCTGTTTTTCTCCCTCAATAGTGAAGAGCTTACCCCCGGTATTTTGGTACAGCCGATAATTGAGGGCTGCATCACCTTTGAATTCTTCAGCCCTGGCGAAAGAATAGACGGTTATATCCATCCCTAAGATCAAGAGATGCCGGGCAACGGCTAAGCCATCCCCGCCATTATTGCCTTTGCCTACAAAGACCGTAGCTCTTCCCGCCGACAGTTGAATATGCCGGTCTTCAAGCATTTGACGGACTTCTTGAATCACTGCCAAAGCTGCATTTTCCATGAGCAATAAACTGGGTATACCAAAATCCCGAATCGCCCGTTCTTCCAGTTCGCGCATTTGTTGGGCACTGACCACTCTCATCGCTCCACCCCCACCTAACTTTATAGAAAACCCGGCTTCGCCGTGCTTTAAACGCATGCTCTTAAATGAGGCAAAGTCGCTGGTTGCACTTATGCTTAGAAAGTATATAGCGCAAGCTTATATTTTCTGACAGTGCTAAAAAAGTATGGCCATTCCTACAGCGTACTCTTTCTCGTGGGAAAGGCTTATGCGGATCTGGGATCCTCCCCGTCTATGCAATACTATCTCAGCCTTTTCCGTAAGGAATACAGCAGGTTCCCCTAAATCATTGCTGAGGATCTCAATATCATGCCAGGAAAGACCTCTTAGTCCTGTCCCTAAAGCTTTAAGGACCGCTTCTTTACCCGCAAAACGCGCCGCCCAGCTGGATATCGCTTTATGCTGTAAATTCTCAATTTCACGTTCCGTAAACAAACGCTCCCGAAGCTTAGGTGTTCGCTCACAAGCTTTAGCAAAGCGCTGAATTTCGACAATATCCACTCCTGGGATCATTATAAACCTCCTAAAAATCCTTACGCCCTTTCCAACATATCCTCATCTTCCATCGTGGTTAAGGGCAAATGCATGGTTACAGTCGTGCCGATATTAGGTTGACTCTCAATCTGCAAACCATACTCCTCACCATAATGACCAATTAAACGTTCATGGACATTAGCCATGCCCACTCCATTACCTGAACCAACACCGGGTTTTAACACTTCCTGGAGACGTTCCGGCTGTATTCCCACGCCATCATCCCCCACAATAATATACAGCTCCTGACCTTTTTGCTCCACTTTCACGGAGACGACTCCATTGCCGATTTTCTCCGTAATCCCATGTTTAACGGCGTTTTCCACCAGGGGCTGAACGCTTAAACGCGGGACCAAAGCATCCATGAGCTCTTCGGGAATCTCTCCTTTAAAATGAAGCTTACGCCCAAAGCGAGCTTTTTCGAGAATTAAGTAGGTCTTGACAAAGCTCATTTCCTCTCGCAAAGTAATCAAGCTTCCGTGGGATTTGAGGGCCTTGCGGAAAAATTCCGCAAGATGAATCAGCAATCGTCGTGAACGATTGGGGCTGGTACGGCTGGTGGCAATAATAGTATTGAGAACATTGAAAAAGAAATGGGGATTGATTTGAGCTTGCAAGGCATTCAGTTGTGCTTCCGCAGCCAGTTTCGCCTGGTGATCAAGCTCTGCTAATTCAATCTGAATCCCCAGGAGATCAGCCATCCCAAGAGCTAAGCGAATAAGATCCGATGAGAGCTGCCCATCCTTAGTTTCATACAGCTTCATGGTTCCCACTACTTCCCCCTGACACTTCAGAGGTACGATGACAGCCGCTGCCAGTGGACAATCGCAGACGTTTTGTCTGGGGCAATTCAGCTCTTTTTGCGTTCGCACTATCTTATAAACCCCGGATTGGATCACATCCCGGGTTGCCCGGGTAAGAATCTTATCTCCCGGATGATGCTGATCGCATCCCACACCCAAATAGGCCAGCTGCTTTTCACAATCTGTGATCGAAACAGCCGCCACTTGGCCAATCTCTTGAATGATTTTAGCGATGTACTCTGCGTTTTGTTCATTAAGCCCCCGGCGCAAGTAAGGAAGGGTCTGGTTGGCTATTTTAAAGCTGAGTTCCGCGTTTCGCTCTGTGGCCTGCCGGGCAGCTTTTTTATATTCCAGATTTAAGTGATATAAAAGAAAAAATGTATTACCGATTAAAAATAAAATTAACAGATTCATCTGGCCTGTTACTAAGACCAGCATCAACTCCACGCCGAGTATGACTATGCTTTCAAAGATCATCCATCATCCCTCATGTCCTCTAGAATTCATAGAGAATTTCGACAGATGGCTATCCACTTCCTGTATTCTAGCGAAGGATTTCCTGAAGTTTTTCTTTACCTTGTTCAGAGCCTACCGCCAGCAGGATATCTCCGTCGTCCAGGATAAACTCCGCTCCCGGAGAAAATTGCTCGATTCCCCCTCTGACCACAGCCACAACCGTTAAACCTGTCTTCTCCCTCAATTTTAAATCACTTAAAGTTTTGCCCTTGGCGCTGGAGCCTTTGGCGATTTCAATTTCGGCCACATCCATCCAACGGCTGGCCAAACGATCTGTATAGTTCACGATTTTGGTGAGATGGGCATCGATCTTCTGATCGATCTCACGTCTTTGTTCCATAAGTTTTTTCAGTTCATCAAAATAGACCTGAATTTCTGCTTTCTGGTCAAAACCCCTCATAAATTTTTCCGCCATGCTTTTGGAGACTACCGTAATCCCTACCCCTTGGCTTACCATGACTACGCCCATCGTTTGGAGGATAGCAATGGAGCGCCGGATAGTCTCCGGAGATACATTATAACGCCCCGCTAAAGTAGAGCGTCCATGAATTTTTTCCCCTTCCCGGTATTCTCCCATAACGATAGAATGAGCAATATCTATCGCAATTTCCTGATAACGTGCATTATATTCCATCGGATTCCTCTCCTTGATTCATCTTATCATTAACCTTTAATTCTGCTACTAAAATAAGCTACAAATTCTTACACAATAAATTTTACTAAGATAACCTATATACAAAATAAACATATGTACAAAATATACAATTGACTGCCACCAACCCATATGATACTATTAAGTTGTTAGTTATGCAACTTAATATGGGCTTAATTTCCCAAGGGGAAAACGGGGGAACCAATTCAGGGGTGAATCGTTTTAAACGTAGAGCATGTTTCAGCTCGAACCCGTCAGCTAACCTCGTAAGCATTGAAGCACATGAGGCGTAAACACCTGATTATGTAATATGCTTTTTCTTGGGAACCGAGAGGTTCTTTTTTGATTCTGAAGACTTATTTTATATCTGCAAATAGAGGAGGGCAATCATTATGGCAGTAGAATTTCTCCCCCCTAACCCAAGACAGGCTTCACAAGCAAGGGCTTTGGAATTAAAACAAAAAGTTCAATCCTACAACAAGCGCAAAGAAACGATTCCCTGCGGCCTTGCCTTGAGCGAAGAATTTAATGAAAACCGAGACTTTATATTGGATCAGTTGGATGCCGACCTGGAGGATTGGCAGGATTGGAAGTGGCAGCTTAAAAACCGCATTCAGGATGCTGAGAACTTGAGCACCCTGCTTCCCCTAACCCCAAAGCAAAGACATGAAATCAACGAAGTAGGCAAGGTCTATCGTTGGGCTGTTTCACCCTATTATTTAAGCCTGATCAATAAAGATGATCCTCGGGATCCCATCCGTCTGCAAAGTCTCCCTTCTGTGGAAGAAATCCTCGACGATTCCGGAGAAGTAGATCCCATGGGAGAAGAGTATACATCCCCTGCGCCTTGCATCACACGTCGTTACCCGGATCGCCTCATTATTAATGTAACCAATTTATGTGCTATGTATTGCAGGCACTGCCAACGCCGACGGAATATCGGTGAAATTGACCTCCATGAAACTCGTGCTAACCTGGAGGCCGCCTTGGATTATATACGCTCCAATCCAGAGATTCGGGATGTGCTGGTCACCGGCGGCGATGCCCTCCTTCTCAGCGATCAAATGCTGGACTGGTTATTGGGGGAATTGCATGAAATTAAGCATGTGGAGATCAAACGTATCGGCACCCGGGTTCCCGTCACTCTGCCCATGCGCATTACCGATGAGCTCTGCGCTATTCTTGAAAAATATCCACCCCTTTATATCAATACTCAATTCAATCATCCCCAAGAGGTGACTGAGGAAACCAAAAAAGCTGCTGATCGCTTAATTAAAGCGGGAGTCATCTTGGGCAACCAAGCAGTTCTTCTCAAAGGAATCAATGACCAACCAGAGATTATGAAACGCCTTAACCAAGAACTTCTTAAAATTCGCGTTCGCCCCTACTATATTTTCCACGCCAAAAATGTTAAAGGCACGAGCCACTTTATTCCCCGTATTCAGGACGGGTTAAGAATTATGGAAAGCTTACGCGGCTACACCTCCGGTTTGGCCATTCCGACCTATATTATTAATGCCCCGGGAGGCGGTGGCAAAACCCCCATCTTACCACAATACCTTATTTCCCTAAACGATGAAGAAGCAGTCATAAGAACCTGGGAAGGTAAAGTTGTGCATTATCCTAATCATTAAACTAATTTCCACCTAAGGTGAAATAATAAGTCCAAATAATTATGTTAGGAGGAATCGGTATGAATTCACAAAAACTAACCCCTGACCCAGTTTATCAAGCCATCCTCCAGACCCATACCGACAGCTTAAAGCGCTATCTCTCTTTAGCGCCTGCCCTTAGAACTCCTTCTCAACGGGATAAGAGTGACTCCTCTCCGGCGAATCCATACTATCCCCATGTTCAAAGTCACACCAAACTATTCGAGAAAGGTTAATAATCTAACCAAAGTCCAAAAACTTGTGTTGCTAAACTAGTTACGGCTAATTCCACTTCGTTAATTGAATGGGTGGTGTCAGCCGTTTTTATTTTGCACCTTTTTCCCCTGCCATGTTCCCCTTCTTTCCAGTTCCCGGTCAATGGCATTAAGGACTTCCCATTTTTTCAGACTCCACAGAGGGGCTAGCAAATCCTTTCGGGGAGCATCTCCAGTCAAGCGGTGAATAACCGTCTGTTCAGGCAGGATCTCCAGTGTATCGCAAATCAGCTGGATATACTCATCCTGAGTGAGTAAGGGAAAAGGGCTCTGCTCATAGATATCAGCCAAAGGTGTACCCTGCAACACATGCAAAAGATGCAGCTTAACTCCCTGCACATCGAGTTTGGCTAAAGTTTGTGCTGAGCTGAACATATCCTCAAGGGTTTCCCCCGGCAGCCCATAAATCATATGGGCACAGACCCGTATGTTTCTTCGGCGGAGCTTATCCAAACCCTGAAGAAAATCCTTATAAGTATGTCCTCTCCCCACCCATTCCATGGTCCGATCATGAATACTTTGCAGGCCCAGCTCCACCCAGAGATAAGTTCGCTGATTGAGCTCTTCCAAATAATCGAGCACCTCAAACGGTAAACAATCCGGACGGGTGGCAATGGACAGACCGACCACTCCCTCCTCCGCCAAAGCTTGCTCATAGACCTCCCGCAAGCGCTTCAGTGGGGCATAGGTATTGGTATAAGCCTGAAAATAAGCCAGATATTTGGCACTGGACCATTTCCGGTTCATGACCTCCTTGATTTCACAGAATTGTTCATGAATCGATTGCTCCGCCTGACCGGCAAAGTCCCCGGAACCTCTCGCGCTGCAATAAATGCAGCCTCCCGTTCCAACCCGGCCATCCCGATTAGGACAGGTAAATCCTGCATCAAGGGATACCTTGAACACTTTGTCACCAAAAACATGGCGCAAATGTTGGTTTAAAGTGAAATAACGTTTATCCCCATTTTGCCAATTAAAGTTTGATTTTTCTTCCCTACCGTAACTCAACTTGGTATTGCCTCCCATTTCCTCGGCTGAGCTGCTGATTATCCCTGGAATAGCTCCAGTTTCTCACCTGAGGGACCTCTAAAGAAAAAATTATAGCGTCCTCCTTCCATCTCACGAGGTTCTTCATCAATACATTCTACATGGTGATCCTTCAACCAGGCTACCGCCTGAAAGATATCTTTTACTCCCAGTGCCAGATGGTTGACCACGCCATCTCCGAATTTCCTTTGGTCATTGATTTCAATCAGCTCAACAACGGTTTCCCCGTGCTTCATAAAAACAAGCTCCACATCCCCGGGTTTTATCCGCTCGATGAGTTCAAAGCCAAGCACCTCAGAATAAAAGGCAACAGCCTGATCCATATCGATTGTTTTAATCCCAATATGAGCTAAACCTTGGAACAATTTCTTCTCGCTCAATTCAATACCTCCACTATTTAAACTGCCACTTATAGAGCCTTATTGGTGACGATGGGCTGCTTCCCAGTCGAGAAGCCGCACTTTATGATCAAGACCACTGGCATATCCCACCAAATCGCCCTTTTTACCTACTACCCGATGACAGGGTATGATGATGGCTATGGGATTCTTGTTATTCGCCAAACCTACGGCCCTTTGGCCTTTAGGGTTGCCAATATTTTGAGCAATCTCGCCATAACTGCGAGTTTCCCCATAGGGTATTCTGCACAGCTCTTCCCATACTTTAAGTTGAAAATCTGTTCCCCTGGGGTCCAAGGGAAGATTAAAATCTTGGCGGATACCTGAAAAATATTCTTCCAACTGCTCCATAACCTTTTGATTAGGCAGAGCACGAGGAATAACCAATGCTCCAGGCATACGCTTCCGCGCCCACGCTCTTACTTCACCTTCCTCTTTTTCCGGAGTCCCTAAACCTACCCAGCAAAGGCCTTTCTGAGAACTGGCCACGCTGATACTCCAGGTGAAATCTGCTTGCTCATATTCTCTGGCAGAGAAAGCAATTATCTCTTTTCCTAATAATACAGAGACCGGAAAATGGTAATATTCCCCTTCCAAATAGATTTCAGCCATCTCTTGATCCTGAATAAGTATCTTATGCAATTCCTCCCCAATCTCCCACCGTTCATTGGCTGAGGGACAGGCTTTCATCAAAGAAAAAATCCAGACCGCCAGCCCTCTCTGGTTGGCATCCCGGGCTTCGAGAAAAGGATACACCCTCTCCATTAAGGGGTCCACCACTTCGGGAGCATTAATGGAGAGGTTAAGCACCCCCCAAAGAACCCCTTCCTGCAAGCTTTCATCTTCCAAAAGATTAGCAAACATCCAGTTAAAGTGACCGCACTCCTTAGGGTTAGAGGCCATGATACTGCCAATCGCCTCAGCCGCATTCCAAGCATTGCCACCGGATTCTTCATTCAAAGACCAAAAATACCGGCGTACCAGTTCCACAGAAGAATCCTTCTTCTGTTTCTCATCCAAAGCGGAAGCAACCCCCAGTGCTTCTACTGCACGCCAAAAAACCAATCCATCCTTTATATAAATCCTGTTTACTAAGGTACGAATTGCTTTTTTACTGCTGACACGAACCAACTTCTCCAAGTCCTGCCAATTTCGTTCCCGTAAGATTTTTTCCATCATCTCCATCATTTCACCCACTTTTCCGATACTCGACCTATTTATTAATCATCCTCTAAAAGTGGAATTTTTTCAATAGCAAAATAAAGCTAGCGGAGATTTCCGCTAGCTTTATAGCTTCGTCAGATTGAAAACACTCATCCTTAGTCCTTAATCTCTTTAACCTTAGCCCAAAAATTAGACTCAACCAATACTTCTCCCCCGATACCAAAGTTGCTGTACTCATGCTCATCGAGAACAACAGTAAAGGAGGCCATTGGCAATCCTGTTGCTTGAGAGGCTGCTTGGGATATTCCATGAATTAGACTTCGCTTCTGATCCATAGTAAGTACAGGACCATCAAAGTGAATCATTGGCATAAAAATGACACCTCCAAAAAGCTTCTTAATACATCTATTAAACTTCCCGAATTATCACCGAAACATGTAAAAATAAAGAAGGAAAATTTTAATGAATGGAGAATAACCATGATAAAGGAATGGATTAATAAGGCCATGGAGGTCTTGCCGTTACAATGGTATCTCCATGGCTTTTTAGCACTCTTTTCGCATTAACATATACAGCACGGAAGGATTGGGCTTTAAAATAGTTTAGGTAGGTTACTCATGATAAGGAGGAATGGCAATGTGTGAAGCAAATGCTTATTTGAAAGATGGTGTTGAAGAAGTTCTATTTATGGAAGCGGTGGATATTATCGAACCTCATGACGAAGGGCTGAAGCTCGTCGATATTTACGGCAAGCAAAAGTTTATCAGAGCGAGTATAAAGGATATGAATTTGCTCAATCATCGCATTGTGCTTGAGAAAGGTTGATATGTATGAACATTGATTTGAAACCCATTGGGACCATTCATACTCCCTATATACCAACACTTCCGATTCCTGAGCAACCTGTGCAGGACGCTCCCGGGGAATTCTGGATTTCCCTTAACCCTGAGTATGTCGAGGGATTGAGCGAGCTTTCATCTTATCGCTACATTACACTGCTTTTTTATCTTGACAAGGTATCTGAAAAGAGTTTAAAAGTTAACCCGTCTATCGCACCTGAATTGGAGGTGGGGATTTTTGCCAGCCGCTCTCCCCGCCGCCCCAACCCTCTCGGCTTAAGTGTGGTGGAGCTTAGAGGAATTGAAGGAAACGAGATCCTCATTTCCAGCATTGATGCCTATAATGCTACACCTTTATTGGATATTAAACCCTATATTAAGTCCATTGATATAAAGGCTGATGCCAATGATGGCTGGATGGATGCCCTTCCCGACAAGGAGCACCTCCTGGCGCATTTCCTGGGCCTTCCCCACGACCATGAGCACGGACACTCTCACGACCATGCCCATGAACACTCTCACGACCATCCCCATGAACACTCTCACGACCATAACCATGAACACTCTCATGACCATCCCCATGAACACTCTCATGACCATCCCCATGAACACTCTCATGACCATGCCCATGAGCATTCCCACGACCATCCCCATGAACACTCTCATGACCATGCCCATGAACACTCTCATGACCATGCCCATGAACACTCTCATGACCATTCCCACGACCATGCCCATAAGCACTCTCATGACCATGCCCATGAACACTCTCACGACCATAACCATTAATCTAAAACAATGCTCCCTGGAGAATCAGGCTTACCTCTTCTCAGGGAGCATTTTCATAGTGCAATACATACCCATTATTCAAAGCCGCTAACCTCCCGCCAATCGCGGTCCAGTGTGAGTTTAGTGCACCGGTTTTTCCTGTCCCGCTACATTAGGGGTAGGGGCTTTGGGCTGAGTGTACTGAGGATTATTACGCCTGCTGTCATCATAGCCAGGACCCATTTCTCCCTTGCCGCCTGCGCTACGATCCTGACCATATCCCGCTGGCCCACCGTACTTTTCATTGGGATTCTCTTCATATTGGATGCCATTGCCTTGATTCCATGGACCACGGGAATCCCCTGCACCGGTGGATAGATTCATATACTTCTTCGTAAACTCGGTATCTCTGAAATTCGCGTCTACCCCAGTTCCTTTAAGGGTTTCGATAGCCTGCAGGAAAGAGAAGTTATGGGCTTCTTCCCGGCTGAGGAGAAATCGCACCATATCTTTTACGCCGGCGTCATCGGTTTGCTGGAGTAACCGCTCATAAATGAGTTTCGCCCGCAGTTCAGCCGATGCATTAGAGGCTAGATCCGCATAGATGTCACCGGTGGTCTCTATATAGCTTGCGCTCCAAGGAATACCCATAGCGTTAGTCAAGATCGGACCGCCTGTTAAGATCGCCATATGAATCGCCGGAAAATCACGAGATACTTTATCCGTCGGACCAAGCAGCATGGCAATGCATTCTCCCACCATTTCAAAATGGCTCAGTTCTTCTGCGGCGATATCCTGCAGCATATCCCGAATCTTCGGATCGTTGCAGCCAACAGCTTGAGTGAAATATTGCATCGCTGCTTTTAATTCTCCATGGGGGCCACCAAACTGTTCAAGCAGAAGATTGGCAAAACGAGGATCGGGGCGATCGACACGGACAGTATATTCCATGTCTTTAATATGTTTAAACATACGAACCCTCCTTTAATTTGGCTATAATTAGTCAAATTTATTATCCTCAAAAGGGGAGAAACTATGCGAATAAAAATGCCCAACAGACAATGCTCTAATCTGTTGGGCTATCTTTTTCAAAATCTTCAATTTGGTGCTTAGCTCAATTAAATTTTGAATCGGGCAATTTCCAGACTTAATTTTCCGGCCAGCTGCTCAAGCTCTTCTGCCGTTTTGACTACATTACTAAAGGCACCGGCTGTTTGCTCCATGGATGCACTCACTTCTTCTGATGCGGCAGCGGTTTCCTCGGTTACTGCGGAGATATTCTGAATTACATCGACAACTTGATTGGAATCCGTGGTCATTTCTTGAATCAAAGCCGTAGTATGAGCGATTTTTTCTCTAATCCCATCCATCGCTTGAGATATCTCAGCAAAGGATTGGTTGACATCCGCCACGGATTGCACAGTGGCTGCGGAGTGATTCTTCACTTCTTTCATCACGCCCACCGCATGATAGCTCTCCCGCTGAATATCTTCCACAATCCCCTGAATCCCTTGGACCGATTGGGCAGATTGCTCAGCAAGCTTACGGATCTCATCTGCCACCACGGAGAATCCCCGACCGGCCTCTCCGGCTCGGGCAGCTTCAATGGAAGCATTTAAAGCCAAGAGATTGGTTTGCTCTGCAATATTTGTAATTGCAGCAAGAATACTGCCAATAGCTTGGGATTTACCATCAAGATTACGGATCACTTCACTGATTTGATCAACAGCTAAGCTGCTGTCTTCCGTCTTTACACGCAAATGCTCAACCGACTGCAGCCCTCGCTCATTGGCCTGTTTTGCATCCATGGAGGAGTTAACCATTTCCACCGAGTTCGCCCCGAGGGTTTGAATTTTTGTGGCAAGTGCCGTAACCATTCGGGTACCTTTTTCCGCCTGAACCGCTTGTTCGGAAGCACCGCCGGCAATCTGAGCTGCCGTGGCATTGATCTCTTCACTGGATGCCATCGTCTCCTCGGCACTGGCTGCCAACGTTTCAGCAGAAGTATTCATCTCTTCAGCAACATGCTTAATATTTCCGATCAGACCCGCCAACTGGATAACCATTTGATTTAAGGTGTTGGTCAAGACACCGGTTTCATCCCGGGACAGGGCCTTGGCTCGAACTGTGAAATCTCCGGAACCAATTTTCTCGCTATAGGCAAACAAGGCTTTAATGGCTTTAGTAAAGCCACGGGTGGCAAATATTCCAAAAACTATAGCTAATGCGGCAAAAACTACACAATAGATAATAGTGTTTCTGAGGATTTGGAAGACCGCTTCATTGATCTCGTTATATCCCAATACGCCAACGAATTTCCACTGGGTCTTGGGGTAAGTAGCAAAGACACTGAATTGTTCTTCTCCACCATATGTATAATCGACAATTCCTTGTTCCTGAACCACGGCCTTCTTAAGTTCTTCCACAGGGATCTCTTCCCCAATCAGGGTAGGGTCAGGATGCGTCATAATTTTGCCGCTTTGATCCAAAAGGAAGATATAGCCCTGACGGCCAATTTTCATATCCCCAACTAAAACACTCAACGTATCGAGTGCAATATCAACGCCCACCACCCCGATTACTTCCTTTGTGGATGGGTCCAGGACAGGTTTGGCCGCTGACACCACTAACCTTTTTGTCGCTGTATCCACATAGGGTTCGGTCCAAATAAGCTGCCCGCTGTTTGCCGCCTGCCGGTACCAATCCGTGGCCGTTGGATCAAAACCCGGAGGTAACTCTGCCGCGGGGTACACAATCATGTCCGTACTCTTTGTTCCTAAATAAATATTCAAGATGTCAGGGTTACTTTCTTTATAAAGTTGGAAGCTCTGCAAAGCCTCCTCACTTTCCCCCTGCAAGGCGGCAATCAGGATACCTTCTTCCATTCCCAACCGTTTAAGATTTTGTTCATATCCTTCAAGATACAATGTCGTGGAATCTTGTATACGCTGCATGGATTGTTCTGCTGTATTCTTAAGCTCATTTTCCAGCGCATTATTCGCTCCCCTGTAGCTAAAGTACCCCAGCAACGCTGTAGGGATCAGGGCTGCAAAAAGTATGACTGCCGTTATCTTTTGTCTAATCGAGAAAACCATTCTTTTACCCCTCTCAGAAACATAAATTTTTTCCTTTTTCAACGAATTATACATATCTTTAAATAAATCGGCAATATATGTCGAAAATAAAAGGCAATATTTTGTGAAGCGCTAAAAGTCTATTCGAGAGCAGTGGTTCCTTCGGGATACTCTTGTCGGAAGGAAGGCTATAGGAGTACTTCTATGGATTTTCCAGAAAAAATTTCTTCTGAAATTATTATTTTTAACGCCTGCTCCTATCTTGTGTTTTGCAATGAGATATGCTATTTTTATGAATAAGGCATTTTCGAGAGTTAAGACGCTCAATAGAGATTTTCTTGCGCAAGAGAGTCCAATGGGGGTCTTTTTCTGTTTAGTCGTAATAAGGAGAGGATAAAGAGATGGATTTCTTCGGTAAAAATGTATTTAATGACGCCGTGATGCGTGAGAGATTACCCAAAAATACCTATAAGGCACTCCACAAAACCATTGATGAAGGCCTTCCCCTGCAATTAGAAGTGGCCGAAGTAGTAGCTAACGCTATGAAGGATTGGGCAATTGAAAATGGGGCAACCCATTATACTCACTGGTTCCAGCCCATGACCGGTTTTACCGCGGAAAAACACGACTCATTTATTTCCCCCACCAGTGACGGCAAAGTAATTATGGAGTTTTCCGGTAAAGAGCTGATCAAAGGTGAACCTGATGCTTCCTCCTTCCCTAACGGCGGAATCCGTTCCACCTTTGAAGCCAGAGGGTATACTGCCTGGGATTGCACTTCACCGGCCTTTTTACGAGAGGATGCAGGCAAAGTTATCCTTTGCATTCCTACCGCTTTCTGTTCCTATACCGGGGAGGCCTTAGATAAAAAAACCCCCCTCCTCCGTTCCATGGAAACCATCTCTAAACAAGCCCTGCGTATCCTGCGCTTATTCGGCAACACCACAGCCAAACGGGTTACTCCTACAGTCGGTGCCGAACAAGAGTACTTTCTCATCGAAAAAAAATACCATCAAAAACGTCTGGATCTCATGCTTACAGGCCGAACCCTATTCGGTGTTCTTCCTCCCAAAGGTCAGGAAATGGAAGACCATTATTTCGGCATCATCAATGAGCGCGTTACCGCTTTTATGCAGGAAGTCAATATCGAGCTCTGGAAGCTGGGTGTCCTGGCCAAAACCCAACATAAAGAAGCAGCACCCGGCCAATATGAGATTGCTCCTATATTCACCAGTACAAATATTGCCACAGACCATAATCAAATCATCATGGATACTTTGCACAAAGTAGCTAACCGCCATGGCCTGGCCTGTCTTCTTCATGAAAAACCCTTTGCCGGTGTCAACG
The DNA here is from genome assembly GCF_900143285.1 of Desulfitobacterium chlororespirans DSM 11544. Lineage (NCBI taxonomy): Bacteria > Bacillati > Bacillota > Clostridia > Eubacteriales > Desulfitobacteriaceae > Desulfitobacterium > Desulfitobacterium chlororespirans. The sequence goes on along the minus strand of NZ_FRDN01000005.1, from coordinate 333,990 downwards.
GTTCAGGCAAACACAACAACTGGTCTTTAAGCACCGATGAAGGAGTTAATCTGCTGGAGCCCGGTAAGACACCCCATGAAAACGCACAGTTCCTGACCTTTATTTGTGCCGTCATCAAGGCTGTGGATGAATATGCCGACCTTTTGCGGGCATCCGCAGCCAACTCTGGCAATGATCATCGTCTGGGAGCCAATGAAGCTCCCCCCGCCATCATTTCCATTTTCCTTGGTGATGAATTATCCGACATTATCGAGCAGCTTAAAAACGGCAAACCCAATTCATCCAAACAGGGCGGCGAACTGACCATTGGCGTATCCACCTTGCCGTCCCTGCCCAAGGATTCTACAGACCGCAACCGGACCTCTCCCTTTGCCTTTACCGGCAATAAATTTGAATTCCGTATGGTTCCCTCTTCCCTTTCCATTGCCGGTCCTAATGTAGTGATCAACACTATCGTCGCTGAAGTGCTCTCGCGAATGGCTGACCGTTTGGAAAAAGCCGAGGATTTCCATGGAGAGCTTCAAGCTATCCTTCAAGAAATCGCCATCCATCATTCCCGTGTCATCTTTGATGGCAACGGTTACTCTGAAGAATGGGTTAAGGAGGCCGCAGGGCGGGGGCTGCCCAAT
>NZ_FRDN01000005.1:0-32544 GCF_900143285.1 Desulfitobacterium chlororespirans DSM 11544 | reverse complement strand
GTCGCTCCTGTGGACCCTGTTACGCCGGTCGCTCCTGTGGATCCTGTTGCTCCGGTCGCTCCTGTGGACCCCATTACCGGTTCCAGTGAATCCAACTCGGCGGGGAGTACCCGATGGGCCGCCACCAAAGCCCCTTCAGTATCCTTGCCCCATACAGATATAACTACAGTTTCAGAACTTGTAGAGAATACAAATTCAAAAGAATCTAAATCTGCGAAATACTCCTTGATTATAGCCTCATTCGGATTAAGATTGTTTGCTTCTAAAACATATATTTCTTTTAAAGACCCGTTGACATAATAACCTGTTATTTCAACTGTCTCCATGGAGTCACCATCGTTGGTGATTTCAATAGCTACCGATACTGAGGGACGCACCCCGGCAACCGGAAAATTATCTATCAAGCCGGTAGTTAACTCTGCCATCCTGACATCTCCTTCTTCTTTTTATTATCCCAATCATTGGGCTCTATTTTATACTATTTCTCTTGTCCGCCATAGGTGACTCTTTTCGCCAAAATACCATTTCATATCTCCATATTATGTATAGGATAACCTTTCCAAGCTTGTTCCTCTGATACACAAAAGGCCGTGACTTGAATCACGGCACTCTGTGAGTATTTTCACGGAGCAATTACATTACAGTGAGGCAATTTCAATAATAGTCAAGTTTGCTTGGATAGCCGATATGCCGTAAGAGACCGTCGCACCACTGTTGTTAAACAAGTTAAAGACCAGCGGAACGGTTGTCACAGTGAGCAAAGCACTTCCATTTAGCTGTAACGTGACCATCGGGGAAGGAGACGATGACAAAATGGTCTGCGAGCCGCCGCTAATTACCTGGATGCCAAAAGACACCGTAGGCTCTGCTTCGGCCCCATCTGTGTTCACCCACCAGGAAATATAATAATTTCCCGGCTGATTGATAAGGAAGGTTCCAATTCCAGCATTATAAATGATGTTTGCAGAAGGAGCGTTGATTGTGGTGTCAAACAGGACATTGGCATTATTGGCGACCGTGCCTCCACTGCTTCCCTGCAGCTGGACCTGGAGCCCAGATAATGATCCAGCCCCACCTGTAGGTCCGGTCGAGCCGGTCGGGCCTGTCTCGCCTGTGGCTCCTGTAGCGCCGGTCCCTCCTGTAGCTCCCGTAACGCCGGTCTCCCCCGTGGCCCCCGTAGCACCGGTCTCTCCTGTAGCTCCTGTAGCACCGGTCTCTCCTGTAGCTCCCGTAGCACCGGTCTCTCCTGTAGCTCCCGTAGCACCGGTCTCTCCTGTAGCCCCCGTTGCGCCGGTCTCTCCTATAGCCCCCGTAGCACCGGTCTCCCCTGTCGCTCCCGTAGCACCGGTCCCTCCTGTAGCTCCCGTTGCACCGGTCTCCCCTGTGGCTCCTGTTGCACCGGTCTCCCCTGTGGGCCCTGTTGCACCGGTCTCCCCTGTGGGCCCTGTTGCTCCGGTCTCTCCTGTAGCTCCTGTGGCTCCGGTCTCCCCTGTCGCTCCTGTTGCTCCGGTCTCTCCTGTAGCTCCTGTTGCTCCGGTCTCTCCTGTGGGCCCCGTCGGCACTATGATCGGTTCCAGTGAATCCAATTCAGCCGGGAGCACCCGATGGGCATCCACTAAGTTCCCTTCAGCGTCCTTCCCCCATACCGATATAGCTACCGTTTCAGAACTTGTCGAGAATAAAAATTCGAAAGCATCCAAATCAGCGAAATACTCTCGAATTATCACCTCATTTGGATTAACATTAACTACTTCTAAAACATATACTTCTTTGATAGTCCCATTGAGATAGTAGCCGGTTATTCCAGCTGTCTCCATAGAATCACCATCGTTGGTAATTCTAAGGGCTACCGATACTGAGGGGCGCACCCCATTAACCGGAAAATTATCTATCAAGCCGGTGGTTAACTCTGCCATTTTGATATCTCCTTCTTTCCACTATTCACTCGTTGAGCTCTTTGAAGTTAAAAATTTATATCAATCCCTTCATTTCCATTTCACTCTATACTATTACTCTTGTCCTCCATAGGTGACTCTTATCGCAAAAATACCCCAGAAAAAGAGAACATACCCGCAAAGGAATGTTCTCGTACGAATAAAATCAGGCGAAACGCATCACAGTAAAAAGAGGGCGGGAACTCAGAGCTCTCCGCTTAGGAGCAGAGCGCTTATGCTTGCGTTGAAGCCGGACTCATTTAATTACTTAATTGAACAACAGTTAAAGAGCGATTTATATAACCTAAAATAGGGAAATCCGTACTAACACTTACTCCTACTTCATCTCCTGCTGCTAAAGATGCTTGAACGACAAACGTTGAACTACTTCTATTAAATATATTGAAAAAAGTGGTTGTATCACCGAAAATTGGCGAACCATTGACAGTGATAATAGCCTGCAGATATGGGTCATCTGGATCTGGATCAGTGGTAGCTTGAGCGTTAATAGATATTGTTATTTGATAAATTCCGCTTTCCCCCACCACTAATTCATTGCCCGATAGACTAACTGTGATAGTATCTGATAAAGGTCCAACAATACTAAACGGTACGGGTGTGAGTGTTGCCCCAGGTGCCTCTGCACTATTTCCTCTTAAAGATCCAAAAGCCAAAACGACTTCTCCGGTAGGACCAGTCGGACCAGTTTCCCCTGTGGCTCCGGTCTCCCCTGTAGCTCCTGTTGCACCGGTCTCTCCTGTAGCTCCCGTGGCACCGGTCTCTCCTGTGGGCCCTGTTGCTCCGGTCTCTCCTGTGGGCCCTGTTGCACCAGTCTCTCCTGTGGCCCCTGTTGCCCCGGTCTCCCCTGTGGGCCCCGTTGCACCAGTCTCTCCTGTCGCTCCCGTGGCACCAGTCTCTCCTGTCGCTCCCGTGGCACCGGTCTCCCCTGTGGGCCCTGTTGCTCCGGTCCCTCCTGTGGCTCCCGTGGCACCAGTCTCTCCTGTAGCTCCCGTGGCACCGGTCTCCCCTGTGGGCCCTGTTGCTCCGGTCCCTCCTGTGGCTCCCGTTGTACCGGTCTCTCCTGTCGCTCCCGTTGCACCGGTCTCTCCTGTCGCTCCTGTTGCTCCGGTCTCCCCTGTCGCTCCTGTGGCTCCGGTCTCTCCTGTAGCTCCTGTTGCACCGGTTTCTCCTGTCGCTCCTGTTGCACCGGTCTCCCCTGTCGCTCCTGTTGCACCGGTCTCCCCTGTCGCTCCTGTGGCACCGGTCTCTCCTGTAGCTCCTGTTGCACCAGTCTCTCCTGTAGCTCCTGTGGCTCCGGTCTCCCCTGTCGCTCCTGTGGCACCGGTCTCTCCTGTAGCTCCTGTTGCACCAGTCTCTCCTGTAGCTCCTGTGGCTCCGGTCTCCCCTGTCGCTCCTGTGGCACCGGTCTCTCCTGTGGGCCCCGTCGGCACTATGATCGATTCCAGTGAATCCAATTCAGCCGGGAGCACCCGATGGGCATCCACTAAGTTCCCTTCAGCGTCCTTACCCCATACCGATATAACTACCGTTTCAGAGCTTGTCGAGAATACAAATTCAAAAGCATCCAAATTAGCATAATACTCTCGGAGTATTACCTCATCTGGATTAACAGTAACTAGTTCTAAAACATATACTTCTTTGATAGTCCCATTGAGATAGTAGCCGGTTATACTAACCGTCTCCGTAGAATCACCATCATTGGTAATTCTAAGGGCTACCGATACCGAGGGGCGCACCCCATTAACCGGAAAATTATCTATCAAACCGGTGGTTAACTCTGGCATCTTAACATCTCCTTCTTTATTCAGCAGTTCACTCATTAAGCTCTTGAAGTTGAAAGATTATATTAATCACTCATTTTCATCTCATTCTATATTATTACTCTTGTCCTCTATATGTGACTCTTATCGCCAAAAAAGTTACTTTTATTACTTTTATCCTGACCATAAGAAAGCAGTTATGCCTCTTAAGTTCTGTGATACGCAAAAAATGCCGTGACATAGTCACGACACTTTGCGTAATTTAACAGGCTATTCCTTTCCTTTTCACCTTCTGTGAGGATAAGCCAACCAAACTTCAGGTAAAACAAAAACTCCATCTGAAGTAATTTTATACTTTTGGTAGTCCGACGATAAAGCGGCTTCCTTCGCCTACTTTACTTTCAACGCGAAGGGTTCCGCCGTGAAGCTCTACCAGAGAGTGAGTAATAGCTAGACCCAGTCCGGCTCCCCCATATTTCCGGGTCCGGGAAGAATCGCTGCGGTAGAATCTCTCAAAGAGATGGGGTAAATGCTCCTCAGGAATTCCTGGTCCGTTGTCCTGGACCGTCAATTCAACCCCGGAAACCTCAGATTTTAAGCTGATTTGAATCAACCCCTTATCCGGGTCCGTATGCTGGACCGCATTATGGAAAAGGTTAAGAATAACTTGTTTCATCTTATCCACATCGATGGGGACCAATTCCTCAGGGGCCAAATCCAATTGAATCTCCCTTTCTTCAGCCAGCATACGCAGTTGGGGCTCCATCTCCAGTATCAGTACCCCAAGATCCTTTTCCGACTTTTCAAGATGAGGAGAACGATCCAATTTAGCCAAAAGCAATAGATCCTGAATAAGCTTTTTCATGCGCTCCGATTCCGCATACATACTGGTTAAGGACTTCTGCAGCTTATCCGGTTGATTCATCGCTCCCCGCAGCAGAACCTCCAGGAAGCCATGGATAGACGTAAGGGGGGTCCGCAGTTCATGGGAGGCATCGGCTACAAAACGCCGCATCTGTTCTTTGGCCTCCTTTTCTGCTGTAAAAGAGGACTCCAGCCGCTCCAGCATCCCATTGAGAGATACGGCCAGAGTATCAATCTCTTTTTGACCTTGTTCCACCGGGAGGCGTTCGTTAAGATTCCCCGCATCCATATTCTCCATGGTATGAACGATATTGGACAAAGGAACCAGAGTTTTTTTGATAACCGCTTGGTAAGCCACCAATCCTCCCACAAGGGCAAGCACAGAAAGGAGCATAAATATAGACAACTGCCGGAACAAAACATCTTGAACAAACTGGGTACTAAGGCTAACCTGAATAAAACCGACCAGATAACCGCGCAGTTCCAAGGGATGAAGAACCACCAGCAATTCCGTCCCCTCAGAGTTCACTACCCAAAATCTCGGCGATTCCGATGGATTTAAGGCTTGTTGATATTGGTCGGCACTAAGGAGCGGTGGGGTCCCTGACCGATTAACGGCATTGGATAGACTGGTCGCGTTACCATTCAAATCCACAAAAGCAATCGTAGAATCCATCAGGTTGATGGGAATACGGTTGGGAGGACCCTCCTGAGTCTTACCGGGTACCAGCTCTACTATCTCTTTATCCAGATTGAATTTGGCATTGATCTCCGCATAAAGCAGCATTTGCGTCCAAGTGTCCCGGGGAACCGACGCAATTTGGGAACGAATGCTTGCCGCAGTGCTGCCGAGAATAAAGTCCTTCAAAAAAACGTACTGAAAGATCCCGATCAGCAATAAGATAATAGCCAAAAAAAATAAAGAACGGGAGAGCAGCTGAAACCTCAAGGAGTTGGGGGTTACGATCTTGTGTATAGAGGCTACCTTCTTCATATCAGGTCCATCCGATACCCGGAGCCCCGCAGTGTACGAATCAGCCGGTGCTCCTTATCCCCCAGTTTTTCTCTCAAGGAGCGAATGTAGACCTCCACGATATTATCATCCCCGGCAAAATCATATCCCCACACTTTATCTAAAATCATCGTCTTACTCAAAACCAGCCCCTGATTAAGAATCAAAAATTTGAGCAATTCATACTCTGTAGGGGAAAGCTCCAGAACCTTATCCTGAAACTGGATCTCTTTGCGGCGATCGTCCAAACGAAAGGGACCCATCACCACTTCTCCTAAAAGGGTGGGGAATTGATTGCGGATACGGGCGTGAATGCGGGCAAGGAGTTCCTCAAAACTAAAGGGCTTAGCCATATAATCATCGGCGCCGGTGGTTAAACCCTTGACCCGGTCCTCCACTTCATCCTTAGCGGTCAGCATAATAATGGACACATTCTCACTCTTCTTCAGCATCCGGCAGACCTCAAAGCCATCCATTCCCGGCATCATAATATCCAGAATCACAAGATGGGGATGGAATTGCTTGGCCAAAGTAACTCCTGTCATCCCATCAACCGCCGTCTGCACCTCAAAGCCCTCGTTCAGCAGTCCCATCTCCAGGAACTCCAGAATATTCGGTTCATCATCAATAATCAGGATTTTTATTCCTTTCAATTTTTGCATGGAGTATCTCCCCTTTAAAGGCGAAATCGTTCTCTTCTCATTATCTACTGCCCCGTTGAAATGGGTCTGAGGGCTGACTGAAAATTAGCTGAAAACCTTAGCCTAACTTTCATCTTAAGCAACTATTCTTTCGGGAAAGAGTTCCGCGAATCCGTAACTTCCTCAACCGGCATATCAATAACCTCTCCATTGGTGAAACCCCGCGGAGTATGCTGGCCTCCGGGTTGGCCGGGACCTTTATAATTGGTATAGACTTTAAAATGCACACGCTGACTTTGCCCGGCCTTGCCATAACCTATGCCTTTCTTCTGTGCAAAATAGAGATAAACACGATAAAGGGCGTAGACCACAGCACCAATAAGCACTGCCCAGATAGAAAAAACGACAACAGCCAGAATGAAAAAAATGATCGCCAGGGACCATACAATTCGATATAACCAAGGCATACCAAACCCTCCTCTTTAGTCGTTTCGAATCACTTGCTTCCAAAGATTTTTACTATCAGGACTTCATGCTGAAACACATAGTCCAGAATTCCCAATGACAAGTCCAATACTATCCTAAATAAATTGTAGCATATTTCCGCTATGCTTTGTAGTTTGGACCTGATTTTAAGTCAGGATAAGGTTGACTCAGGGCAAAAGCAAGAGTAATATTAATAAAATAATCTATTATATAACATCTTATGTAAACCATTTCTCTCATAAGATACTATCATCTCCAGATATCACCCGAAGATATCCTCTGAATGATAATAGCTTTATCTATTCTATACTTTATCGGTGGTGTGCAACGATACTGCGGGAATGTGGAAAGGGGTAAAATTTTTATATGGGAAAAGTCGTCCTAGAGGATATTCTCAGAGCCGGTCAAACCTTAAAAGGGGTTATCAATAAAACACCTTTGCACCGTCATGACCTTCTTTCCGAGAAATACCAATGTAATATTTTCTTAAAACGGGAAGATCTCCAGGTGGTTCGTTCCTTCAAGCTGCGCGGAGCTTATAATATGGTTCATAGTATTCCCTCAGAACGGCTCAGCAGTGGTGTCGTTTGTGCCAGTGCTGGTAATCATGCCCAAGGTGTTGCTTATTCCTGCAAAGCTCTGGGTATTAAAGGCAGCATCTATGTACCTTCGACGACACCAAAGCAAAAAATCTCTTCCATTAAGCGGTTTGGCGGAGACTTTGTGGAAGTGATACAGATCGGCGATACCTTCGACGATGCCTTCAATAAAGCAAAAGCTCATTGTGAGGAAGCGAATAAGACCTTCGTCCATCCTTTTGATGATCCTTTAGTCATTGCCGGTCAGGGTACCATTGCCATGGAGATTCTTAATGATATGGAAGCTCCTGTTGACTATATTCTGGGTGGTATCGGCGGTGGCGGCCTCATGTCCGGTGTGGGTATTGCCATGAAAAGCTTAAGTCCCCAAACCCAGGTCATCGGCGTGGAAGCCACCGGTGCCGCTTCCATGAAGGAAGCTTTCATTCAAGGTGAAATAGTCACCTTGCCCCACATCGACGGATTTGTGGATGGTACTGCGGTAAAACGAGTCGGAGATCTCACCTTTGCCATCTGCCGGGAGGTTCTCGACGATGTCATCGCGGTCACTGAAGGAAAGGTCTGCACCACCATCCTGGAAATGTATAATGACAGTGCTATTGTGGTTGAACCGGCGGGCGCACTTTCCATCGCTGCTCTGGAGACCTATAAAGATAAGATCAAAGGCAAAAATGTCGTCTGCATCATCAGCGGCGGCAATAACGATATTGAAAGAACCCCTGAAATCAAGGAACGCTCCTTATTCGATCAGGGCCTTAAACATTATTTCATCGTCAACTTCCCTCAGCGCCCCGGCGCCTTGAAGGAATTTGTGGGGGAAGTTTTGGGACCCAACGATGATATTGCCCGCTTTGAGTACACCAAATCCAACAATAAGGAAAAAGGCCCCACACTGATTGGTATTGAGCTATCCCGTAAAGAAGACTACCAGCCCTTGATTGAACGCATGGATAAGAAGGGCTTCCAATATACGCGCATCAACGATAATCCCGAACTGTTCGGATTGCTCATCTAGCAGAATCTGCTCCTAAAACAAAGCTTTATAAAGCTTTTAGCGAAAGAGGACTGTCCCAGCCAGACAGTCCTCTTTTTCAGGTATCACCAACCGGGGCTAATTCGTAATCAATTACGAATTTAGCCCCAGTTGAAACAGAAAGCTCCCAAGGGCAAAGCCATATTATCACTGAAAGAAGCCTCGTTCAATGCAAGACTTGCTCAACCAGGGGAATCATCTTATCTATGGCTTCATGGCCATAATAGCGAATATGAATGACTTGATTGCCTAAGGTGCCGAAGATTTGGTTTCCGACCACAACCATTGCATCAAGATCGGTAGTATCAATCCAGCGTAATTCCTCATCTTCATAGGGCTCAACATACCGTTCGATCAAATCCTCCATAAGTTTGGCAGCCATGCCCCTATAGGCTAATTGATAATACCGGGTGGTTACACTGGGAGAATACTCTCCACTGCCGTCTTCCCAGCGTTCACCTCTGATCACACCATGTTCGTGAATTTCATATTGAACAGGGGCCAGAAAGCTCCAGTCATATTCCACTCGATTTAAGAAATCCAACTCCTCATAATAACTGGACTCGCGCTCCAACTTAGGGTTCTGTTCGATTTCCGCTAAGCGAATCATAGGCAAGTCCACTATACTCTCCGGGAGAGTATAGGTATCCCGTTTAGCAATCTCTACAAAAGGCAGCACAATTGTCCCTAAAGCAAGAGGTATAATCAATACAAAAACCATGGCACTAAGTCGCCGGGCTCTGGCGAAGTCCTCCTTATGGTCAATGGGGTTTCCCTGAAGCAGAGATGTTCTCAAGCGGCGAACGGCCAGATAATTGCGGATTACCGTAAAACACAGGTAGATTTCAACAACAACAAGCAGTATTTGTTGTATAAAATTGCCTCTGACCATAGTAAGATAAGGCTGATTATTCAGGAAGTAGATGCTGGATATCATACCAATGATCAACAAGACCGCAACAGTTATGATCACCACATTGAGTTTCATCCGCTTGTTCAATTCCGCCAAGGCAAAGCCCTGTTCAATGGGATCGGTATGCAATTCCACAGCCCAGGCTTCCTCCGCCGCAAAAACATAAAACTTACCGCTGCGGGCCGCCAGATTCCAACCGCACTCCCGATACACTTCCAATTGCTCCGGGGCAGGTTCTTCCTGAAGATACTCGATGCGATACCGGGTCTCTCGTGACTCTCCCTGTTCAAAGTAGGCAAAGGTTCTGCCGAATTTTCGAAGATGCAATCCCCTTTTTGCCATATGGGCAAACCAATGTTCATTCCGCCCTATGGCAAAAAGATCGTCCAGCATCAGACGTCTTACCCACCGGCCCATCTACTCCCCCTCCTTCAGCATACGTCCATCCTCAATCATGGCCTGCAGCCTTTGGTATTCAGCCACTAAGGCTTTTTGGCCTTCTTCCGTGATGGCGTAAGTTTTTCTGCGCCCATCATCATGAACAATTTTAATCAGCTCTTCCTTTTGCATCCTGGTAAGCACCCCATATAAGGTTCCCGGGCCCATCTTTACCCGCCCTCCGGATACCTGATCGATAGCTGCCATAAGTTGGTAGCCATGGTTGGGCTGCATTAAGGCTAAAAGGATATAATACATTGCTTCCGTCATCGGACCGCCGGCATAAGGCATAGGCTCACCCACCTCATTATTTGCAAACTAAATCTCACCCTGCTATTGTCCGCTATACTATGCGATACGATATATCGCATAACATAATATTAGCGCAAAATAATGATATTGTCTACCTGTGTCCATGCTATCCGCGGAAAATCTCAGCAAGAGAAATGATCAAATCCGGGAACAACCCCACAGGAGCTTGATCAGAAGCCCTATAAAATTGGGGAGCAGCATAGGCCCCTTCTTCCAATTGAAAAACGAGGACTGTCCGATCTTTAGGATGAACCACCCAGTATTCGGGAACTCCTGCCTTTTCATAGAGGCGCAGCTTTAAATACAAATCCCTATGCATGGTGTCTTCAGCCAATATCTCGATGATCAGATCCGGGGCTCCCTTACACCCTCCCTTATCCACTTTCGCTAGATCACAGACCACTGTAAGATCCGGTTGGACGACGGTGGGAATATCCTCATCTTTTTGATCAGCATCTACAGGCAGCCGGACAGCAAAGGGAAAAAGAAATACTTTCCCCGGTTTTTCCCTCAGATAGAGAGCAAACGCCATGTACAGCTCACCCAATACCTCCAGATAGTGGCTGGGAGGGGCCGGGCTTCTGCCATAGGGTACTCCGTTGAGGATTTCACCAGGTTGAGCCTTGGCCCAGGTCAGATAGTCTTTATAGGTATAGCGCAGGTTATTTTCATCGGGTTTTTGATCTGTAGACATAGTGCACTCTCCCTGATTTACAAGGCCATCATGGTTTTGCTTTGAGATTCAGCTGGCCATGACTCCATGATTCTCCGTAATGCTGGATTTGATACTCCGGCTTAAGGATTTTAACCTTAGCTTTGCTCAAAAGATATTCCCCATAATCTTCCCAGGCATTCCCTCGCTCTATCTGAGAAGAATCAACACCGGGAAGCTTATCGGCCATAACTTTGTCGAACTCATAGTTCATCGTATTGATGGCCATAGCTCGAGCCGTTTTATCCATGCGCTTGTTTAAATAGTCCTCTTCGGAAGTAAACCCATATTGATGATAAATTGAGGCGGTTTTTTCCACATACTCATTATATTCTTTTAGGGCCTCCTCGTCCTGGGACATGGCCTCCAAGTTTATCCTTTTGCTTTCTTCCAGGATCTGTTTGACTCTATCGATGGATGCCTCATGTCCTTGTTTGACTGCTTCCTGATAAAGTACTTCCTCCACAAGCAGACTGTTCAGGGCATCATTTTCAGTCGGTATCTTAGCAGATGATCGTTCAATACCCTCAAAGAACCTTTTCTGGCCTGATGTCATATTTCCCTCATCAACTCCAAAGGCTTGGAGCATGGTTTCTCTTTGGGACATACTGTTTTCTTCATTAAGCAACTGCAAAGCTTCAGTTACATCAATTTGCAGTTTCCCTTCATTAATCGCTTCATCAATATCTTCTTGGGTAATCGTTTCGCCATTGACAACAGCAACCACATTCTCAGGATAGTTTTGACTGGCGCAACCGCTTAAAATCAAAGCTGCCATTAGAATAAAGACCCCTGCTCGAATTAATTTCATTCTCTCTGCTCCTCATTGCTCAATTGGGCTGACCGGCCCTAAGTTAATCGGCTTCCTGGTTTCGGAAAAGATCTACATAACTCCTATACACTATCATAACGGAAAATAGCGGAGGTTACCAGTGGGCACCCGAACCCGAACCCCTTATCATGGTCTATAATACAAATTCAATAATTAAAGCCCCAATACTCCATAGGGCTAGGATTACAACTCCCCAGCTATCCTTGCTCTCCCATTCCTTGGTTCCCAGGACCCGGTAACTGCCGGAAACATAGCCTCGGGCCACGAGATTTTCCGCCAGTTCTTCGGCCCGGCGCAAAGCAATGCGCAACAAGGGGAGTAAAAGGGCCGCTAGATCCTTGATCTTCCCGATCCATTGCCCAGTCAAATTCCCCTTAGCCAGACGGGCTTTATAAAGCAAAGCAGCCTCCTCCAGCAATAAAGGGATAAAGCGCAAAGTCAGCGTAATTAAGAGGGCAAAATCAGCCGCCTTAGGAGTTATACGATAAAATGGCGCCAGAAAGAAAGCGATTCCTATCCCTTGTTCTGAGGGCAAGGTAAAGGCAGAAAACATTCGGGTCAAGAGAAAAACCAGCAGGATCCGCCAGCTCATCATCAGTCCCTGAAGCATTCCCGCCATGGACCAGTACCCTTTCCAGAAAAACCACCCCTCTTCCCAATGCCAGCCCATAATTAAAGTATAGAAAAGCCCTAACACAACTCCTGCCTTAATGACGGATTGAAAGGCCTTAATGGGCAAAGGGCTGTAACCAAGCATGATAAGAAGCCCCCCGGTCAGGCAGAGCAACCCTCCCCAGTTCACTGTAGTCATTAACAACCCCAGAATAACAAGACTCCCGATTTTCAGTCGTGGATCGAGTTGATGCAATGTGCTTTCACCAGGGTGATACAGTCCTCTTTCTAACAATGGACCCCTGCCTCCTTAAGCTGCTGATCATCGATTTCTATAGCCCCATCTTTGCTCCGGCGCTTAAAGGTAATCTGCCCTTTTTCCACCAGCCACACTTCATCCGCCAGTTCACGGACCTCCGACCAGTCATGGGTGATGTACAGGATGGTCATTCTGCCTTTCAACTCCTGCAAAAGTTCCAGCATCATGCTCCTACCCGTCAAGTCCAAACCCAACAAGGGTTCATCCAGCAAAAGAATTTCCGGTAAAGATTCCAGTGCTGCGGCTAAAGCCACCCGTTGCCGCTCCCCACCGCTTAAATATTCCGGGTAGGCCAAGGCTTTTTCCTGAGGTATTCCGAAGACTTGCAGATATTCTATGTTGCGCTGAACACCGGCTTTCCTCTCCTTTTTATTCTGAAGATAAAACACTTCATCATAAACCGTACCGCCAATGATATATTCTCCAGGCTCTTGCAGGAGGAGGCGGGCTTTCTGCCGCTGTGTTGCTTGGCGTGTCACTTCTTGACCAAAGGCCAAAAACTTCCCCTGGGAAGGATAAATGAGCCCGACGGCACTTTCCAGCAGAGTGGATTTTCCTGCTCCGGAAGGACCTAAGACAGCCAAAAAACATCCCTCTTTGATTTTTTCAGTAAGTTGCAGCCGTTGACCATACTCTGCTTCCCGCCACTCTAAAGTATCCTTCCTTTCATCTTCATGGAGGAAGAAGCTTTCCGCCTCCGACCCGGCGGCTGCGGAGAACCCCTCGGGATACCTTAAGTTCTGCACTCTTTGATACTTCTCTCCTATCTTCTCCCGAACTGAAGCATAGCCCGGAGAATAACTTGGCGAATAAGGAGCACGAATTCCGTACTCCTGGCAGAACTCGTCATCCCGGAGCGCCGTATGCGGCCTTCCCAGTGTCAACAGCTTCCCTTCCTTCATGACCCAGAGGCGGTCCGCTTTTTCCGCTAACAGCGGATCGTGTGTAATCCAAAGCTGCCCCATGTGCTTCCCTTTTTCTTCCAACAGTTCCAGGCAAGCCTCCTGAGCCCGTTTATCCAACATGCTTAAAGCCTCATCCAGCAAAAGAAAAGCCGGATTAAGAGCAAGGACGGCACCCAGTACCAGGCGCTGCCGCTCTCCCCCCGAAAGGGTGGCGGGGGATTGATTGAGTTTACCCTCAAGACCCATCCGATAAGCCAGTTCCCTGACCATTTCCTGGACCTTCTTTACTCCATATCCCAGATTCAAAAGTCCAAAGCCCAGCTCTTCCCCAACCGTTGCTCCGATGGTCTGCCGCCGCGGATGTTGACCGATGATGCCAATCTCCTGCCAGCGCCGGACCCTTGTCCAGGGAATTTCCTGTCCATCCTCAAGAAAGTTAAGCTTCCCTGAAGTGGGTTCATTCAAGCCAGCCAGAAGCCGGGCCAAGGTGGACTTACCTGCTCCATTGGGCCCCATTAAGGCAATAACTTCCCCTTGGTGGAGTGAAAAGTCAATCTCCTGAATCATGCCCAAGCTGATGGCTTTCCCCTCCAGTGATTTCATCATAGTTGCATACTCCCTATCTATCTGCCCCTATCCAATATTTATCGATAGTGACTCTGCCCTAAGGCATGGCAATCCCATCTGCGCAAAAAATCTCTTGTAAGTTATCATATCATATTGTAAACTTAAATTCATCAACCAAGTTTACATATCTTTCTGGAAAGGATGGTGCCCCATGAATGCCCAACATTTAGCCAAGACTGCGGCCATGGCTGCTCTTTTATGTTTAGCCGGTATGATCATGCGCTGGGCTTCCCCAGCCTTGGTTCCATTTAGCGTTCTCCCTATCTTTGTTTTTTTAACCGGCCTTATCCTGGGACCCAAATACGGAAGCTTAGCCGTCATCGTCTATGTATTTCTCGGTTTACTCGGTTTACCTGTCTTTGCCAGCGCTCCTTTCGGCGGCATCGGCTATGTGTTAAAGCCTTCCTTCGGCTACCTGCTGGGGGATATCGCCGCCGCATATGTGGTGGGTAAACTCTATAACCGGCAAAGTCTGCTATCCGCTCTACTGGCCGTTCTGGGCGGCATTATCGTCTTATATCTCATTGGCTTAACCTATTTTTATCTGGTCATGCATTTTGTCCTTCAGCAATCCACCACTATGGCTCTGGTCATCTCTATGGGCTTCCTTCCCTTCATCGCCGGCGATCTGATCAAAGGCGGAATAGCCGCCTGGGTGGGTAACCAGCTTATCAAGCGTCAGCGCTCAAGCGGCCTCTAGGCTATCCGGTATGAATAAAATACACTGAATCGGTCTGCCCAGTCCCGTCACTGTCAATACATCACAATAGGAAAAACTTATCCCTATGAGAATTATATTTTATATAGCTAACCCCTGCTTTAAAGCTGATTTGAAGCAGGGGGCAGATGAATCTCCAATATAAATGCTGTATAATAAAAACAGTGACGATGATCAGAGGAGGAGTACTTAATGTCAAAAAGTCTTGGCGATCTCAAAAATAACCTTGTGGTAAAATACACTATTGGTCTTATGATGAAGGGCCAGGGAACCGACATGCTGCGCACTGAATTAGCCTGTGATGTATGCGGGGAAACCTGCCTGGCCTGGGAAGTCCACCAAATTCCTTATTATCCCGAGGGTAAGCTTGCGGATAATTATGAACCAGGATATACTATGATGGCCTGCGAAAAATGTATTGAAGAAAAGCAGATTGTTCCCTTGGATACGGACGCTTCTGTTCGTTTTGATGCTTCCAATCTGGCCATTAAAGAAATTCTCGAAACCAGAAAGAACCAGCAGGAATAGGTATAAAAGCTATTGAACAGTCCCGAAATGCTATCCAGTAAGCCAAGGGTTTTGCCCAGATGATCAGACTTTCCTTAAAGGAAGGAGGATCATTTAGACAAAACCCTTTTTCTATGAGGGAAATGGGGCATACCTTCAACCATTATTTGAAAATATTCTATTGATAAAATAAACTTCCAAATTAAACATTTCACATCTTCATTGAATTCCTATCCTCCTCTTGCTACACTTCGAGTAAATAACTTAACCGCTGAGGAGGAAATCGTCTATGGCCCAATCAGAAATTATGAAAATCCGCCGCCAAGTCTTAAAATCTGCCCTGGACTGGGTCAGTCAGAACAAGGACCGCAATGATCGCGCCACCTTGGCCCGTCTGATTATTCCCGACGGAACACCCCGTTACCGTTGCTGTATCCATAAAGAGCGGGCTGTTATCGAAGAGCGTCTAAAAGCTGTTCTGGAACCGGATGAAGGTCCGGTAGTGCGTGTTCTCAAGGAAGGTTGCAACGGGTGTGAAATGCACCGCTATAGTGTAACCGATCACTGCCAAAATTGCGTTGGCCATTTCTGTTTCACCAACTGTCCTAAAAAAGCCATTCTCTTTATTAACAATAAAGCGTTTATTGACCAGACCCGTTGCGTCGAGTGCGGCCTTTGCGCCCGGAATTGCCCTTATCATGCCATCATCGAATATCGGCGGCCCTGTGAAGACAGCTGCCCCACCAAAGCCATCTCGGTCCGGGAGGATCGGATTGCCAGTATTGCCGAAGCCCATTGCACCAGCTGCGGCAAGTGCATTGTCAGCTGCCCTTTCGGAGCCGTGGCAGAATCTTCCCAGCTGATCCATCTTGTTGAGGAACTGCGCAAACAGTCCAGCACTGTCTATGCTGTTATCGCACCGGCCTTTGTAGGACAATTCGGAAGAAAAGTTTCACCAGGTCAGGTGAAGTCGGCTCTTCTCAAGCTGGGTTTCCATGATGTTTTGGAAGCTGCTCTGGGAGCCGATCGGACCATTGAGCTGGAAGCCCGGGAATATGATGAACGCCTGGCCCATGGCGAAGAATTCATGACCAGTTCCTGCTGCCCGGCCTATGTGAGTGCCGTTATAAAAGAAAAACCCGATTTATTCCGCCATATTTCCACCACACTCTCCCCTATGGCTCAGGTGGCTCATATCCTTAAGGAAAAAGATCCTGAAGCCAAGGTCGTCTTTATCGGACCCTGTGTGGCAAAAAAAGAAGAAGGCAAACGGCCTGAAGCCAAAGTGGATTTCGTGCTTACCTTTGAAGAATTGATGGTCTGGCTTGATTATGCAGGTATCAACCCTGCCGAAGAATCCGAGCAAACCCTGGCCGGACCCAGCTCTTATGCCCGGGAGTTCGCCAAAGCAGGCGGAGTAGCCGCAGCGCTCACTGCTTATCTGGGCCAGGATTCTCCCCCCACCTACCAGACCGAAGGAATTCAGAACAGCCTAAAAGCCCTGGAAACTCATGTCAAGAACGGTGATAAAGGCTTTCTGGAATGCATGGCTTGTGAGGGCGGCTGCATCAATGGACCCTGGACCATGATTGCCCGCCCCATAGCTGAACGGGCCCTTAAAGAATTTGTCCAATCCGCCCCCGCCCAGCAGTAAGAAGCAGTCAATGCAGCAGGACTGCCAGATACTGTATAAAAAGAGAACCCCTCGTTAATGACGCGGGTTTCTCCTTTTAAGCATACTCTTTAATTATATCTTCAGCTACCTGGAGTTGGGGAAGGCGCAAATCCATCGCTTTTTTCTGGATATAGCGGAAGGCCTCCGGTTCACTCATGTTTAATTTTTCCACCAGCAGCCATTTTGCTTGTTCGATGATCTTACGCTCATCCATGCGCTTCTTGAGGTTATCCCGCTCACTTCTTAACTGGACCATAGAACTCCTTACGGACAAAGCAAAGCGGGCACTTTGAATCAAGGTAAGGCGATTGAGCGGTTTCGGCAGAATCATAGCCCCTGTGGATTCCAGGGCATCCTGCATATGGGACACCTGCTCCGGCCGCGCCATCACAATGATTCCAGCCGAAGTTTTCTCATAGGCATCAAAAACAAAATCAATTCCTTGTTCATCCGGAAGAGGGGTACTGACGATGATTAAATCCGGCTGAACCATAAAAAACTGCCGCCGCGCCTCATTGGCTGAATGAGCGCAGTTTACCGGATGATACCCTTCTTTGATCAGTGTGCTTTCCATACTGCCGGCTACTTCAGATTTTCCACAGACGATGAGGACATTCCCTGCGCTCATTGCTTATCCCCCCTTTGTGCAGGGCTCCCTGTTCAATAGATTTTGAGATAGCTGTCAATCTCCCATTGATGGACCATCTCGTCATAAGCCTTCCACTCTCTGGCTTTGGCCGCGATGTACTTGGCAAAGATATGCCTGCCTAAAGTGGCTTGAATCAAAGGATCCTTTTCCATCTCTTCAAGAGCCAGCAGCAGATTAGAGGGTAAGCGCTCCAGGTTCAGGGCCTTTTCCTGTTCAGGAGTGAGATTATAAATATTTTCATTAATGGGCTCAGGCACCTTCATTTCCCGTTGGAGCCCGTCCAAACCGGCTTCCAGAAGCAGAGCCAACGTCAGATAGGGATTGCAGCTGGGGTCAGGGCTGCGCAGTTCAAGGCGGGTTCCCGCTCCCCGAGGGGACGGCACCCTCAGCAGCGGACTGCGGTTCATCGGTGACCAGGCAATATGGACCGGTGCTTCATAGCCCGGAGTCAAGCGTTTATAGGAGTTCACCAAGGGATTGGCCACGGCAGTGATCCCCTTGATATGCTTCAGCAATCCAGCAATAAATTGCTTCGCTGTTTCCGAGAGCTCTCCGGGATTTTCCGGGTGAATAAACACATTCTTGCCCTCTTTGGCTAAAGACATATTGATGTGCATCCCCGAACCATTGACGCCATGGAGAGGCTTAGGCATAAAGGTGGCATGTAGACCATTCCTTTGGGAGACAATTTTCACCACATATTTAAAGGTCATGATATGATCCGCCGCCGTCAAGGCATCGGTATATTTAAAGTCAATTTCATGCTGCCCGGCTGCGGATTCATGGTGGGATGTCTCGATTTCGAACCCCATCTCCTCCAGCACCAAACAAATTTCCCGCCGGGTATTTTCTCCCTGATCGATAGGAGCCAAATCACAATAGCCGGCAGCGTCATGAGTCGTTGTGGTAGGCTGTCCTTCGTCATCCGTATGGAATAAAAAGAATTCACATTCCGGGCCCACCTGAAATACATAGCCTAAGTCGTGGGCTTTTTGCAGAGTTCGCTTCAGAATATAGCGCGGATCACCCTCGAATTGAGAACCATCGTGATTTTTAACATCGCAGATGATCCTTGCTACCTTCCCCTGCTGGGGGCGCCAGGGAATAAGGACAAATGTACTGGGATCGGGAAGAAGAAGCATATCCGAAGCCTCAACTCCCGCAAATCCTTTAATCGCCGAGCCGTCAAACAGTACTCCCTCTTCCAAAGCCTGAGCAAGCTGGTTGTGGGTTATGGCAATATTTTTCATCTGACCAAAAATATCTGTGAATTGCATACGGATAAAGCGGACATCATTTTCCTGCACATAGTTAAGGCACTCTTCTTTAGTAAACCCCATATTAAGCTCTCCTTTCAAAATAGGTAAACTATTCTACCGATAAACAGCATCCTAATAGTATAAAAAGGGCGCACTAAGATCCCTATTAGGGTCCTTAGAACGCCTTTGTTCTATACCTAATCCACACTAAATTATTAATTCTTCTCTCCACAAAAACCCTACGCTTCATCATATACTTTAGGAAACTCCTCTGTCAATACAAGGGGTCTATGCATGCTGTATTCATGATAGAATGAGAACTATTTTCATAGTCATATAAGCACTCTTCTTGCCCTCTCACATATATTAATTCAGAGACAAAGGAGTACTCGGCAGGGTACTTCTTTGTCATTTTGGTTTGTGAGGTGTTTATTGATGTGCTCCATTCTTGGTTTATTGAATTTTAAGCGAAGAATTTCTCCCCAGGAGATACAATGCCTTGATACTTTGGGGAAGACCTTAATTCATCGGGGTCCGGATCAAAACGGCCTTGAGTACGGAGAACATTTTGCTTTTCAACATAACCGTTTAGCCATTATCGACATTGAGAGAGGCCGGCAGCCCATGACCGCCACCCACCAGGGATACGACTACACCATTGTCTATAACGGAGAGCTTTACAACACTGCAGATTTACGGCAAGAGCTCCTTGAGCACGGGGTTAAGTTCAAAACCTATTGTGATACGGAAGTCGTGCTCTATGCCTATATCATCTGGGGAGAACAATGCTCCAGCAAATTAAACGGCATTTACGCCTTTGTGATTTACGATTCTAAAGAAAAAAAGGCCTATCTTTCCCGCGACCGCTTCGGCGTCAAACCCTTTTTCTACACTTTTGTGGAGGGCGCTCTCCTCTTCGCTTCGGAGATCAAAGCCCTCCTCAAGCATCCTCAGGTGAAACCCCGTCTGGATTACCAGGGCTTGTGGCAGCTGCTCTATATGATGCCGGTCAAAGAGGAAGGCACCGCCATCTTTAAGGATATCTTCGAGCTGCCCACCGCTTCCCATGCTTTCTATAGCCTTGCCACAGGAGCACCTGAAGCAACGTTGAAGAGCGCCAAATATTGGACCCTGGAAGCTTATGAGAACAGGGACAGTGAAGCTGCTATTGTCGCCACCACCCGGGATCTGTTGGTGGATGCCATTGAGCGTCAGTTGGTCTCCGATGTCCCTCTTTGCACTTTCCTGTCCGGAGGATTGGATTCTTCAGTCATCACCGCTGTGGCAGCGCAAAAATATCAAGCCGAAGGGCGGCAGCTTGCTACCTATTCCTTTGAACATGAAGGCAATAAAGACCACTTTAAGCAGACTCTTTTCCAACCGCAAAGTGATGACGAGTTTGCCGTTTATCTGGCTCAGCACCTGCACACTCAGCATCAGATTCTGACCGCTAAAAAGGAGCATTTGGTGGACTACCTGGATGAAGCCGTAAGGTATAGGGACTATCCCGGCATGGCCGATATCGATTCCTCCCTGCTCTTTTATTGCCGCCAGGTCAAAAGCCACCACACCGTGGCTTTATCCGGGGAATGCTCTGATGAAGTCTTCGGAGGCTACCCCTGGTTCTATCGCCCGGAAATGCTCACACGAGGCTTTTTCCCTTGGATCCACGAACCCCATGCCCGGATCGACCTGTTCAGGCCTGAGCTGGTTCGCCCCCAAGAAGGGTTTGCGTACACTTCGGAAATTTACCGCCGGAGCGTTGAGGCCTGCCCCCTGCTTCCGGACGAGTCGGAAACTATGAAAAATTCCCGCATCGCCAGCTGGCTTTCCATTCATTACTTTATGACCTCCCTGCTGGAACGCAAAGACCGCATGAGTATGGCTTCGGGCCTGGAAGTACGGGTACCTTTCTCCGATCACCGCTTGGTTCAGTATGTCTATAATGTGCCTTGGGAGATTAAATTCAAGGACGGCGTCGAAAAAGCCCTGCTCCGGGCCGCCATGCGAGACTATCTGCCTCCTAAAATCCTCTATCGTAAAAAAAGCCCCTTCCCTAAAACCCATGATCCTCACTATGAACAGCTGGTCTTCCATCTTTTCCGGAAGCGGCTGGACTCCGGCAGCGGCATGCTGGCAGAGCTATTGCAAAAGGATGTACTCAATCGCCTGATAAGTCCTGAAAATAACACCTGGTTTGGCCAGCTGATGGGGCTTCCACAATTGCTGGCTTGGCTGGTGCAGCTGGATTATTGGTTTGAGGCCTACCAAGTTCAATTGGTAGTTTAACGACCCCTTATTCTTTTCATTGCTCAAGCAAGGCATAAAAAAGAGCATCGCCCTGCTCTTGATCGAACAGTCGGCGATACTCCTTTTTTGCTTTTGAACTTTATCCACAATTGGTATGGATCACTATCACTATTGCAGCCTCATTATCTCATGCACACCTTTATATTTCTCCACATAGCGGCCTTGGATTTCATCACCAATCTTTAAGAAAGGTAACTTCTCCGAGACCTTGATGCTGGCGACAAAGATGTCGCCCTGGCCGTCGAGAAGAATATAGAAATAGGTGTTGCCATCCATAACCACATTCTGTATATCCGTGATCTTCCCTTGGATGTCGAATTCCTCTTTAGGTTCCTCAGGCGTGGTTTCTGTCACCGTTCCCGATCGGCCAGTAAATCCTCTCACGGCCTCTTCAAGAGTGTTGCCCACGACAACCTTCTGGTAATTCTGAGCATCCACCAGGGCATACATCTTGATCAACCCTGCCGCATCCTTCAGGGACATAAAATAAACCGGATCCCCTTCAATATTGAGGAGAAGAGGAAACGTAGATATATAGCCTTTCTCCTGAACTGCCCCCTGTGCACTGCCCATAGCCGAATACTCTTCGGCAGAGGGAATGCTGTAGAAGGTTGTTTCTTTCGTCCGCATATTGATCAGGATAAATCCGATGTTGGACTCATCCCGTACCACGGAAGTGATCCCCGTATACAGATACACATCATCGTGGAGAGCCAGATAATTATACCCTTCGGTGGTGGCGAGAACACCCTTCTGACCAAAAATTGAGTTGATAAAGCCGTTTTGATAGCGACCGTTATAATTAACCTGACCCACCACAAGGTCAGCATCATAGACCCGGTCCACCCATTCCGGAACCTCTTCTAATTTAAGCTTCTGATGTTCACCGGTGGTCGCATTAAGCATGATGGCTTCCTTAATATCCGTTCCTCCGAAAAGTCCGATGGTATTATGCCGCACAGAGACAATCCAATAAGGTACCCCTTGCTCATCGACTTCAAAACTGAAATCACCAAAAATGTCCATTGGATAATGCATGCGCAAATAACGCCGCACATTTTCAAAAAAGAGTTCACTCTCGGAGTATTTGATGCTTTGTTCCGGAGTAACGAGATCCACGTTTCCAGTGACCATGTCCACCCTGATATAGCTGGGAAGTCCTTCTTTAGTGTTACTCAGCCATTTAAAGAAGTCTGCATACTCCAGTGGAGACACACGGACCGGTTTTCCCTGATAATTGATTTGAGTGTAATCGGGTGCCACATTGAATTGGGAGACCAGTTCGACGATCTCACCCATTTTCCGATCTCCGAGCCTCAAGGCTGTATCCCGGTCTACCGTGGGAATTTGATTAATGGGAAGCTCCGCTACATCCTTGGCAAAATCCCCTTCCTGCTTCACAATAAGATTGGCATAAGCTTTGGCATGGAAGATGGGCAGGGAGTAAAGGAGCATAATCCCTCCTACGATAGTCACAAGCAAGGTAGCCATAACGAGATAGGAACCGATATGCTTGGTAAGGGTGAGCCGCTTTTCAACAAATACTTGATGAAGCAAAAACAGCCCGGCACCTACCCCCAGAATATAAATCAAAAATACCCAGAACCCGGGCGACTGCAGGTTAATAGGGACGAGTGCAAAATAATAAGAGATTAAAGTGAACGCTATCCATATTGCAGCGAGGATAAGCTTGCCCTTGGAATTTCTCATAGCCTTTTCCTTTCTTTTTAAAACTCATAAGGTCTTGGTTAAAACAATGATTATCTTAATAGTTTAACATGCCTTATATAAAAACTCCAAATTACCGCCTTCAGGAGGGGATATCTCCTAAGTATCGTCCCCAAAGATGAAGGGCGCCCCTTAAGCACATTGCGCTCATAAAACGTCCTCGAATAGCCCTTCACTGTCACAGGTCTTATATAAGGAACATAATGAGTTGATATTCCGGTATGCTTTTGATGTATTCATAGTTGCTTGAAACCATGCCGGACATTATCAAATCAAAGGTCAGGGAACGGTCGTTAGCCAATACGATGACACCACTATCTCTTAATGGATTGCCAAACTGCCCTTTTAGAGTCAAAAGATGCTTAAAGGGCTTTCCACTCAAATCCTTCGCACTGGAATTAAACAAATAGTAGTAACCCTCCTTGTAGAATAAGTCAGCGAAGAAGGGGCTGTTTCCATACTCCGAATAGAATTTTGCCATGCGCAGTGAGGCATCTTTCCCTTGGGAAGAAGCCGCCAGAAAATCATCCCACAAACCGCCGTTGGCAACTACCTCTGAATCACTCATGACATAGTATCCGGCATTTTGAGCCATTTCCGGTGTATATCTGGATGGTATGCTATTAAATCCGGTGTACTGCCCCCTATTGTCGAAAGCAAATTCCAGGGAAGAGCTTTGCTGTACCACAGTAACACCGCCTGCCAGCAACACTAAGAAGCAAACCAGACAAACGATAATATAAGCCCCTTTTTTCATCATTAATCCCCTTTCATCCCGTAAAGCGATATCCGGCTCTGTGTTTCCGAATGTCAAAAAGCTGTTCCATAAACCAATAGCCAATGAATTGACCTTCTTTAATAAACTGCATGATTTCATCCTTACTTGCCCATTTCACGCATTGAACTTCTTCATATTGCAAGCATAAGCCATTAATATCAATCTCTCTCTCAACGAGATAATAGTCATCAAAGCCTCTTTCAAAATTCACGGTGAAAAATGGGCGTTCAGCAGACAAATCAATTTTATAGCCTATTTCTTCAAAGGTTTCTCTTTCGGCGGCTTCCGCACTGGTTTCACCGGCCAAAGCACTTCCCCCGACAGTGATATCCCACATATTAGGCCATCCCTTTTTCCAGGGTTGCCGTTTTTGGATCAACAGTTCGTTTTTCGAGTTAAAGATACAAACATGAATAACCAAATGATAATCGCCTTTAGCAAATTGGCTTCCTCGTTCCATTGTCCTGCCGGTTAAAGTCCTGTTTTTATCGTAGATATCCCATAGTTCTGTCATTATTCTACTTCCTTATGATGAAATTTGGTTTCTCTCTTCCGGAATCTTTGATGATGTACTTGCCTCCTGAGCGCATCCGTTTAAGCCCACTATTAGTATGAGAAGTATAAAGATTATCCTTCTTTTCATTCCCTCACCCTTTTCAAGTTGGATATGAGGATTTCCCAAAGACATTATAGGAAAGAAAAGTATACTATAAATGAGAGTGCAATGAATAGAATCCCCATGAACATATTCCACAGCAGATCCTCATCCGAGCTCTTGATTAATATAATCGAAAAGAAAACGATTATAAAAAGAAGGACAAAAGCAACAAGTGCAAAGGATATGAATTGATTTATACCCGACAGTAATCCAGGAGCGCTGTCCAACATCGATACCCTGTATCCATTAAGAGCAAGCATCGCCAATATATAGAAATTAATGGTGCTATACCTTCTCTTCTTCTTATAAAGGCTGCTATCCTTCTCGCCACAGCTTCGATAGAATCCTGGATTCAGAAAAGCAGAAAATCTCTCATAGAAAGCTCTATTAACACTTAACAACATAGCCAATACCAAGGAGCCAACTGCCAAAACCAGCATAGTTATGCCCGATTTAAGTATTAGCATGATAATGATAAGTTGCAGCAGTAATGCCAGTATAATAAATGACTTCAGATTTGACTTTAGATTCATCTCATCCTCCACTCTTTAAAGCTTGGCTCACTCTTCATCCTGCCCATATAATTCCATCAACCTATAATGCTTGGGGGATTGTTGGCAACACACTGCCGTCTTTATCGTAAATTTTTATTGCACCCAGGCCAACAGGCAAAATAACCGCAAAGGGTTTTGTATGATCAATATCAATAATTTCGACAGTGTTGCCATTGTCAATTTCAATTTTTGCCACCTGCTGCTTGTTCATTGAAAGATAAGTCTTTTCCTGACGTCCCTCTGCTCTGTATTCAGCAATACCTTCATTTTCCGTATTTGTTGAGCCTCCGCTACGGAAGAAGTAGCCAAATGATAGCCCTTTTCTATTTTCATAGATTGGAAAGACGTAGTTACTAAGGTTTTTGTCATAAAATCACCTCGCCCAAATGACCATCTATACACCTTACCACTATCTCCGGACCTTCCTATCCAATGTCAATAAAATGGCAGAAGCTAAATAACCAAGTGAAACCAACAGAAAAAATCTAAGGACGCTTGGCGTCATAGCTGCATAAAGGCTGAGTGGCAGAGAATACACAAACACACCATACATTAACCAAATGATTCCATAGAATGAAGCCACTAGTCCAAGAATCACCGGGAGCCCAAATCCTATAAAAATTATGGGTATCGTTTCATTAAATGTATATTGAATTGCCCATAATGCCCATAAAATAAACACTATAATTCCGCTTACAGAAGCTGCTATGCCAATAAATATTCCGACCCGTCCTATCACGTTCAGGCTTTGAAAAGACCCCATAAAGACTTTCATCGGAACCCTCCCCTACTGCTCTACAATAAAATAAATGTGTTCAAAAAAGGGTATTTCATTCTCCCACTGAGATAAAAATTCCTCATTGGTCATTGTTCTGTTATACCCTCTGGAATTGTCGGTATCCATGTTTGAATCATAGAGAAAAATAGTGTCTTCATCGTATCCCACAACCGTTACATAGTGTTGCCAGCTGACAAAATGCCCTATTAAAACAATAATGGGCTTTCCCTGATTTAGTCGTGTTTTCAGCTGTTCCAGATTCCCACTAAACATGTTCACTTGATAATTATATTTCTCGAAAATGTCTATCAGTGCTTGGGGCATCACATACCCATTGGAAAATTTGTGCCCGAGTCCTTGATAATTGTCCCTACCGCTTATTTCCTCACTCAAAACTCTAAGAACATAAGCAGAAGAAAAGCCGGCACATTGCCCTTTTTCCTGTTTTTCGAAATAGCTCTTTGTTTCCATGAAATACGCAGGGCTGTAATTTATGGCTTTAGTATCTTCCCGGGGCAAGGTTTGAGCATAAATATCTAAAACCGTTAATCCAGCTCCACTCAGAGTTAAAACTAATTGAAGTGCAATGTTGAATACGATCACCGTACTAAGTAAAAAAAGTACGATTTTTTTGAATAGATTCATCTTTTTTAAGCATCTCAATAGTTTGCACTCCCCTAGCCTTGTTTTTTGAGCATATCTCCTAATTTTGTATCAGGCTCGTGATACCGGCGGTAAATATGGGTCAATGTGGTGTAGGTGCAAAGCTTGTTAAGCAGAGGAATTTGAATAAGCAAAAAAAGAACAAGGTTGGCTATAAAAAACACAAACAAGATGTAACTATAATTAAACAGAGCACTCACAACAAACAAATAGGGTCCCATGAGCGCGGACTCACTGAGTTCATTTAATATATAGACGGATACCGGCAGTGTCGCCAAAAAATACAAGATAACGGCAAAGGGATGGCTCACTTCAACAGCTTGGTTAGGACAATAGCCCATGCATCTCATGCAGCTTTCACAAGCAAATGTCCAATATGGTCGGGGTTTGCTATTCCCCACCATTTTTATAGCCTTGACCGGACAGCTTTCAGCACACAAACCACAACCCGTGCAATCCCCGGAGGCAAAAAACAGTTTCGACAGAAAAAAACGCCCTATAATCAGATAACCCAAAGAAACGGGACTCAGCAACAGGCCCAGGATGAGGGGGACAATCCCCCTAAACTCTTTGTTCCTTTCTAAAATGCTGTTTATGAAAGCATCCGCCTTAACCTTTGCCCTATCAATGATGAATCCGGAATTAACAGAATTCAGCCCCCAGTGCAATCCCATCCAGTTGGAGGGCATATCAAGCCCCATAACTCCCCGAACACCGTACCCCTTCAAAATCAGTATAAGGGCAATAAGATAACCTGCAGTCCCCTCCATTCCGGGAAACGGAATAGAGGCGATTCTGCTCCCGGCTCTTGTGGCCACCACAAAAGCATGTTTTCCCCTTCCCGAAGGCAGACGCAGCGCGTACCTAATCACATGCCAAGGTGCAGTAAATCCATGGGTGGGAAACACCACTCCCAATAGCTCACCAGAGCCTTTATCCACATCAGACGCCCTCCGGCATCTGGCGATCGGATAGTGTTCCGACCTTATCCCTCTTTGATTACCCATTTTCGTCATCCATGCGGTGGCTCTGAAGGAATTTCCAGTCCCACTCATAAAGTTTATTATCAGGGATGTATAATCCATACCGGCCTCCCTTTGCCTGACTACTTCCGCTCAATCTCGGTAACACATTCGTTTTTAATCCTTCCTACCAGATATTGGAGAGCATCCACCACATGAGGCCTGATATCTCCTCCTATCAGTACAACCATGATATCATCGCCCAGCTCAAGCTGACCTTCATTAAGCCAAACCCTGACATGGAAAATCCCGTCCATCTTATAAGTTTCCGCAATTACTTCATCAACCTTTGCCGCATCATAAGCGAATTCCATGCCTTTTACCACGGACCCGTCATCAATTCCCTGGCGCACTTTTGCCTTAGGCGTTTGACGCACAACGCCATTATGAACCAGAAACATTCCCTCCTGTACTGCCGCAGGATCAGATTTTGCCTCTTTGAGCCACTCATCAATTGATGGCGGTGATTTTTTCTTTTTTCCCTTAATCATAAACAACACTCCTTCATTAATACTTAACGCACGCTCGCTTCTGTACTGCCACTCCCTGGGCAACTAAAAAATTCCGGGTATCAAATAAGCGATATAGATCCCCAAACCAAAGGATACCGCATTGGCAGTCAAAGCATAGAGGGGAACAAGCCATCTTTTCCTCGATTCCGTGCCGCTGTATTTTGGTAGAAGAGCCGAATATACCCCTGCTTCAATGATAAATACAAGGAATTCCATCCAAATATAGTTGAAAACAAACATCATACTACCCTCATTATAATTGATAACATTGAGCAGGATGTTAAGTATCGATTGAGTCACAATATTTACAGTGCCTATAAGCAAGAGCTGCTTTTTGGCTCTGAAACCAAACAGTAGCGCAATCAGAACTTCAATTGCCACAGTTGCGACAATTCTGGCCAGAAGAGAAATCAATTCCCATGTATAATCATAATTTCTCACCGCTTCGATATTCTCAATGGGTGTAATTGATTCTAACTCCAAACCCTTCACATCGGCACTATAATAACTGTGAAAAGCATAGCGTTCATATACTTCTCCACTAACGGCAAATTGATCATATGCCGGAAAGTAAATTAGAATTTTAAACTTGGGCGGTGGATAGTACCCCCAGGTAAACTGGGCTGTCTCGCTGCATTCTCCAAAATACTGCAAAAAATAATATCCGTCTTTGTCCTGATAGGAAAGGAACTTTTCCCAAATCTCATAATCTTCATCACCTTCATGATATCTTTGGTTGCCAGGATGTTCTCCTAAGGCACTATGAGGTCCAGTGGAAGCCATCTCAGACAGCAGAGTTACATAATATCTTTCGTCTTCAAGACCCTTGAAGTCAATAACCACGGAAGGCTTAGGGCCTATATCAGCATAGACTGCCATGGGCATGATGGTAAATATAAGTATAATGCCCAGTACTATGGAAAATGCTTTCCTTTGCAAAAGCTCCACCACCTTCCACTAACCTTACTTACTCGTACTGTGTAAATGATTCATAAATCCTTGCTTTATTAGTAAATTCAAAATTACTTTAGCTATCTTTGCCCGGAAGCTTATTTATCAGCTCCTCGATCTTTATGATAAGTAATTCATCATTTTGGGTTTTCCTCTTCATAAAATTAATGATACTTATCATAAAGAATATTATGAAAGCGAAAAATGCTAAATAGATTATAAGAATAATTTCAGGCATCTTTTTCCTCCTCTCATCTACATCCCATCATAGACGGCAGAAGTTCCTGACGATAATGGCAATCTATTGTGACGGTTTCAAATATGTTCTGGGCCGTCGCCTGTTACACACTGCTTCTTTGCAAGAAAAAACATATCGTTCGTTTTGCTTCCATCACTTTCAAGATATTCATCACGTTGAACTTCATTAATCTTTAAACCGTTCGTACATAATACATTCGATATGAACTCTTCCGAATAGTAATTAAAAAATATGAAATCATTCGAACTAAAACTTGTCATCTCGAAACCAGATTTGCTGCCTTCCATACAACTTAGGTACAATAGCCCCCCTTCACGTAATACTTTGCTAATATCTTGGATAAACATCCCAGCTTCCTCATCTGTTAAGTGCGGTAAGCAAAAGGATGCTATTACTGCGTCGAAGGCATTTTCCTCTAAATCCATATTCCTAATATCTCCTACCCTAAACTCGACGCGAGGGGAAATTACATTTACCTTTGCATGCCTAATCATTTCACTGGAAAGATCTATCCCTAAAACCTCGAATTCCTTATCCAATTCGACCAATTGCTTCGCTGCATTTCCCGGACCACATCCAACATCAAGCACCTTGGCTCCCGTCCCTAAAATCTCGCCAAAGGATTGAATTCTTTTAGCATACCCAGGAAAATTCATAAACTTTTCCTCATACAAATCAGCATGTAAGTCGTATGTTTCGATAGTCCGCTCTGTCTTATCCAAGCTAATCTCTCACCTCATCTATACTCTCTCCCACTACCATTCCGACCTCATGATATCGGCGCGCTTCTTCTCGAATTCAGAATCTGTGATTAATCCGTCCTCTTTAAGCCTATTAAGCTTGCGCAGCTTTGCTTCAAAATCCTCTTCTCTATTAACACCTTGATGATTAGACTCTACATCTATCTCCCAAGAGGCTACACCTTTATCAGTAAAGTAATTATAAGCATGCATTCCGGCAATGGCTATCGCCATTATGGTCCAAAAAATACCGAACATCCCCATCATGGGTATAATACTAAATCCGATAATAACAAAAACGGCCCCACCGATCATCCCAACAAAAGATTGAGATTTACTCGGTTTAACACGTACTCTTTTCACAGTAATCCCTCCATCTATATTTAACCCTATACAAAACAGGCTTCCTTATCAGGTTCCGGCCATGGAGCAATATAACCAAACCAGCTCTCCCCTATAAAGTGCCTATAAAGTACAATTCAATATATACTTAAACATTCCTCCAATTTATCCACTTATTTTACAAATCGTACCTGCCCCGGCTCAATAATCAAACTTATTCTGCCATTGCTCAAGCCAATCACTATAATTTATGGAGTGAACTTCTTCCAATGTCTTGCCATCAAGAGACCAATAGCCGCCGGCCATTGGTTCGTCGATAGCCGGATAGGAAATTCCGCCGACAGCCTCTTTATCAGCAATATATACCCAGACACGGGTTTCACCTTTTGACTTTACGATATTCTCAGGATACCTGCTTGTGGACTGCCAGTTATCAAAAGGATGATTCTTAATAATGAACTTTTCCACATGTACTTCTTTGCTGAGGTACTTGCTGGGATCTTCCCTTTGCAACCCCCAGTAAATCATATAAGGCATGCTCATAAGCTTTTCCTTAGTCAGGATATAGTTTTCCGCGTTACCCTCATACGCAATAATTTCATAGCCCTTATCTTTTAGGTAATCCGCTCCTATGACGCTATTTTCAGCTGCTATGTCTTTAGCAGAGCACCCGCTAAGCAAGAGAGCTATAATCATAACTGCAAAAGTAACTATTTTCTTCACTTTACTCGCCTCCATTTAATATAGACGCTGATGGCCATATCTTTCTTCCCGATAATTTCATATAGTTCAAATAATCATACCGGCGACAATCTGCCGGATTTCCCGCCAACACCACCGGATAGAAAGCTAAAGGCGGGATACTTCCCGCCTTTAGACCTGTTTTTTCTTTAGCATCCTTTTCATCTGGCATTGTTTTTCTCAGCAACATACCGCACCGCTCTTCAACAGCAGCCTTAGCACCGATCATAGAGCTTTCAGATATCCTGTTCACAATTGACTACCACACCATCGGATTGGCTAAAAAACAAAATTCCCAAACGTTTGGGAATTTGACCTATACTTGAACTGTCCTGCTTCTGAGCCTATATGGCCACCCGCCACCTCAACCTGAAGACTCTCTCCCCCAATAATTATCATGGAAAAGCTGCCATAAAACTTCACCATCCTTAGACTTACCACGAATTTGATAATAGTCCTTATTCCCAGGTTCTGTTTGAAACGCAACAAACCTACGGGAATTCACTTCATCAATAGACAATAGTTTCTTTTCCGTATCCGTTTCATATTCAACAATTATGATTTCCGGGTCAATTACTTCGAGTATTCCGAAGCAGTCCAGGCTCGACATTCTTACCGGATCTTCAGGCTTATAAGGCTGTTGCCCCATGTGTGCAAAAATCCACTTATCAGATTTCCATTTATACACAGATGACTCAAAGATCTTGGTTCCATCAGCAAACTCACCATCAAATAGTTCAAACTTTTTCTTTCCATTTGGGGTTAACAAGCGAAGTACCGGCCCTTGCTCATCAATACTGGTCTCTACTATGAACGGTTGTGCTCCTCTTATCGGAGGATCATCTAAAACGAAGTAGGTCGTTAAGGCCAATAATCCCCCCAGCATAACACTAACCATTGCTAAATATATTAGTCCTTTCACACCGGCTTGCAGATGCATCAGTAATTCCCCCAAATCCTAAACAGACTTTCGCATCATGAATACTGATTCGACTCCCTCAAAGCCAAACTGTTCATACAACCCATGGGCATCCCGGGTTACTAAAGCGCTCCTGACATTTTTGAACTCTGGTGTCTCCAGAATACATGCTATCAGCTTTTTACCAAGCCCTTTCCTCCTATGATTTCTATCGATATAAACATCACTTATCCATACCATCGTTGCATAGTCGGTCACAACACGAGCAAAACC
This sequence comes from Desulfitobacterium chlororespirans DSM 11544, assembly GCF_900143285.1. Taxonomy (NCBI): domain Bacteria; kingdom Bacillati; phylum Bacillota; class Clostridia; order Eubacteriales; family Desulfitobacteriaceae; genus Desulfitobacterium; species Desulfitobacterium chlororespirans. The sequence continues at coordinate 488 of NZ_FRDN01000005.1, read as the reverse complement.
AACCTGCTCCTCTCCATAGTATATTCCGTAACAAAATGAATGCTCTATCGTCTTTTGAATAAGTTCCTTTGTTCTGTCACCAGCCCAGTAACTATCGGACAAGAATTCCTTCACCCGATCCGCTGACACCAACGACTTATCAGTATTTATGATATATCCCCTAAACTCCCACTAGTAGTGCTAACATAAATGTTGACCACAAAAATAGGGTTTGCTAACCAAAAAGTTGACCACCTCCAGAGCCTAATTCTGTATGATTGGAGTTGCTGAGACAACAATCGTACAGGGGGAAGGACATGCTAGAGATGGTCGATAAAGAGTATATCAGAAAGAAGCATTTCGTTGAAGGGTGGTCCATCCGAAAGATTAGCCGTAACTTGAAAGTGGCCCGGCAGACCATACGTAAAGCCCTCAATGATTCCCATATTCCTCACTATCAACTGACTAAAGAAAAGCCCTCGCCCGTTTTAGATCCCTATAAAGAAATT